>DASXRO010000270.1:0-5281 GCA_036506555.1 Gaiellaceae bacterium | reverse complement strand
GCGGCGTTGCGGCAGCACGTTCTGCCTCGTGCTCGTTGGGCTACTCGCAGCGGCTATGGCCGCCGGCGGCGCCTACGCGGCTGCAGGAGGCCACCAGGGCAAAGGGCACGCATGGGCCAAGGGCCAGGCGAAGCACGCTGCTACGACGCCGCAGCTTTCCCAACCGAAGCCGGCTGCCCCGGCGGCGCGGGCCGACAAGGCCCACGTGGGTGCGAAGCCGCAGCCGAAGGCCCCTTCGCACGGGGTCGAGACGCGGCACAACCACCTGACGATCTGCCATCTGACCGGGTCGGGCCGCTACATCGTCATCTCGCCGAACGTGAACGGCGCGATGAACGGTCATCTCAGCCACCACGACGACTTCGGGTATGTGGACAGCTGCGCGCGGCCGGATCCAGGTCCGAGGCCGGACCCGGTGCCGGAACCGAGCCCCAGGCCGCCACCGGAAGGCACGGGAGTGGCCGCTGCGACCGTTTCGTCGGCTTCCGCCCGAGATCTTCCGTTCACGGGGTTTCCGGTTGCGCTGATCCTCTTTGGCGGAGCGTTCCTGGCGGGTACGGGCCTGGCGCTCCGCGTCGGGGCCGCCCGGAACTTCCTCGGGAACGACGCGAGCAGGTAGACGCTCGCCAGGCCGGCCCACTCGCCGTAGGGCTGGAGGAGCTCGCGTGTGTCGTCGGCGTCGGCCCAGCGGCCGCGGAGGGCCGAGCAGAGCTTGATCAGGCCGAGATCGCCCACGAGGCCCCGCTCGAAGCGGCCGAGCCCGTAGAGGCAGATCATTCCGGCCGACCACGGCCCCAGGCCGCGCTCCCGCTCGATCCTGGCCGAGGCAGCCTCCGTCGAGACGCCGTGCAGGCGCTCCAGGTCCAGCTCGTGGGTGAGCCTGAGCAGGGCCGAGGCCTTGCGGGAGACGAGCCCGTGCCGGGCCAGCTCCGCGCGTGTGAAGCGCTGGAAGGTGTTCCTCGTCGGCGGCAGCCGTAGTCCCTCGTGTTCGGGCGCGGCAAGTCGCACCAGCCGGTTCTCGAGCAGGCGCGCCGCCCTCGCCTCGATCAGCTGCTCGCAGACCGCCTTCAGGAGCGCATGCGTGACCGTCGCCGTCCGGAGCGGACGCAGGCCCTTCAGTTCCCGCGTCGCCGGCCCGAGGAGCTCGTCACGCTCGAAACGCCGGAGGAACGGCGTGTGGTCGTCGTCCGCGGCGAGGACGAAGCGGAGCTTCTCCAGCGCCGCGCGCTCGGAGCGGCTCTCGATCCACAACGAGAGGCTCCCGTCCGGCCGCTGCCGCACCCGCGCCAGCGCGGGCGTTTCCTCCGCCTCGAAGACCATCGTGAGGACGCCGTCGCGCAGGAAGCGCGTCGCGTCGCTTCTCATGCGGGCCGAGAGGGCGAGCGAGTAGGGCGGCTTGGGGACGATCGTGGTCTCGAGCGCCACGCGCTCGGAGACTACTAACTCCGCCTGCCGAACTCGGCGGCGACGATGGTCACGCGCGGGTAATCGCGGTAGTAGCCGATCGGGGCATCTACGCGGACGATCGCGACGCCCACGCGCGTCCAGGTGCCGAGCAGGTTCGCGCGGTGACCCGGGCTGTTCATCCACGCGGTCACCGTCTGCGCGGGCGTGATGTCCGGGGATCCCCAGGCGAGGTTCTCGCCTGCAGTCCACGTGTCGTATCCCGGCCCCGGCCAGTACCAGCGGATCCACGTGCCGAATTGGATCCAGCTGCCGTTCTTGCGGAACTCGTGGCGGAACGCGCCCACCCGGCCGAGATTGTTCGAATGCTTGGTCGCCGCCGTCGTCAGGAGCGAGATCGCTTTGAGCGCCGGCAGGTGGTGCTCTGCCCGAACCTCGTTGATTCGCTGGATCAGCGCCGGCTCGAGTGAGTCCTTCTGGGTCAGCGTCGGGGATGCCGCTGCTGTGCCGACGGGCACGAGCAGCGTCACCGTCAGCGCCGCCGCGACCACGAAGCTCTTCAGGAAAGACCGCCCCTCGGTTCCCCTCATGTCTCTTACTTCGGCGCTTGGAGAACCGTCCTTGTCACCCAAATGGGGCGAGCTTGAGGAAACGTGTTGAGCTTCCGATACGGTGGAGTACCGCCACTCCGACGGGTGTTCAGTTGCCCCCGGGCAGTCAGCTACGATAGGTCCGAAGCGGCCGGAAAGGACTCGAGGAGTTTGTTCGAACGATTCACCGAGAGGGCACGACAAGTCGTCGTTCTCGCGCAAGACGAAGCCCGTGCGCTGAAGCACAACTACATCGGCACCGAGCACATCTTGCTCGGGCTTCTGCGGGAGGAGGAAGGCCTCGCCGCCCGCGTCCTCGAGAGCCTCGACATCACGGTCGAGGAAGTGCGCGCGCAGGTGGCCCGCATCGTCGGCCAGGGTGACGAGGTGACGACGGGCCAGATCCCGTTCACCCCGCGCGCGAAGAAGGTGCTCGAGCTCGCCCTCCGCGAGGCGCTCTCGCTCGGGCACAACTACATCGGCACGGAGCACATCCTGCTCGGGCTCGTGCGCGAGAACGAGGGCGTGGCCGCCCGCATCCTGCTCGACTTCGACGCCGACGCCGAGAAGATCCGCAATGAGATCATCCGCATGCTCTCCGGCCCCGGCCGCCGCCAGCAGGGTGGAGGCGGCGCCGCCGGCGAGAAGACGAAGAGCTCGAAGCTGCTCGATCAGTTCGGCCGCAACCTGACCAAGCTCGCCGCCGAGGGCAAGCTCGATCCAGTCGTCGGGCGCCAGACCGAGATCGAGCGCGTGATGCAGATCCTTTCGCGCCGCACGAAGAACAACCCGGTCCTGATCGGCGAGCCCGGCGTCGGCAAGACGGCCGTCGTCGAAGGCCTGGCCGCGCGCATCGCCGGCAACCAGGTTCCCGAGCTCCTGAAGAACAAGCAGATCTACACGCTCGACCTCGCGGCGCTGGTCGCCGGGTCGAAGTACCGCGGTGAGTTCGAGGAGCGCCTGAAGAAGGTGATGAAGGAGATCACCCAGCGCGGCGACATCATCCTCTTCATCGACGAGCTCCATAACCTCGTCGGCGCGGGCGCTGCCGAAGGCGCGATCGACGCGGCCTCCATCCTCAAGCCGGCGCTCGCAAGAGGCGAGCTGCAGACGATCGGCGCGACGACGCTCGACGAGTACCGCAAGTACCTCGAGCGCGACGCCGCCCTCGAGCGCCGCTTCCAGCAGATCAAGGTGGACGAGCCGTCCGTGGACGACACCGTCCAGATCCTCCGTGGCCTGCGTGACCGGTACGAGGCGCATCACCGCTGCACGATCACGGACGACGCCCTGCGCGCCGCGGCCGTTCTCTCCGACCGCTACATCCAGGACCGTCACCTCCCCGACAAGGCCATCGACCTGATCGACGAGGCCGCCTCGCGCATGCGCATCAAGACGATGACCGCCCCGCCGCGCCACCGCGAGCTCGAGGAGGAGATCGAGCGAGTACGGGAGGAGAAGGAGGCGGCCATCGAAGCTCAAGAGTTCGAAAAGGCCGCAAACTTGCGCGACAAGGAGCGCAAGCTCACGCAGAAGAAGCGCGAGCTCGAGGAGAAGTGGCGCTCGTCGGAGCAGGTCGAGCAGCCTGAGATCGGCGAAGAGGAGATCGCCGACATCGTCTCGATGTGGACGGGCATTCCCGTCTTCAAGCTCACGGAGGCGGAGTCGCAGAAGCTCGTCCGCATGGAGGACGAGCTGCACAAGCGCGTCATCGGCCAGCACGAGGCGATCGTGGCCGTGTCGAAGTCCATCAGGCGCGCGCGGGCCGGCATCAAGGACCCGAAGCGCCCGACCGGCTCGTTCATCTTCCTCGGCCCGTCAGGCGTGGGGAAGACCGAGCTGGCGCGCACCCTCGCCGAGTTCCTGTTCGGCGACGAGGACGCGATGATCCAGGTCGACATGTCGGAGTACATGGAGAAGCACTCCGTGTCCCGGCTCGTCGGCTCGCCCCCGGGCTACATCGGCTACGACGAGGGCGGCCAGCTCACCGAATCGGTGCGTCGCAAGCCGTACTCGGTCGTCCTCCTCGACGAGATCGAGAAGGCGCATCCGGACGTGTTCAACATCCTCCTGCAGATCCTCGAGGACGGGAAGCTGACCGACGCCCAGGGGCGCAAGGTCGACTTCCGCAACACAATCGTGATCATGACGTCGAACATCGGCGCGGCGACGATCTCCAAGAACCAGTCGCTGGGCTTCTCGATGGGCGACGAGACCGGCCTCTCCTACGACGAGATGAAGGACCGGATCATGGGCGAGCTTAAGAAGGTCTTCCGCCCCGAGCTCTTGAACCGCATCGACGAGGTCATCGTCTTCCACAAGCTGGCGAAGGAAGAGATCAAGACGATCGTCGACCTGATGATGAAGCGGGTCAAGGAGCAGATGGGCGAGCACGAGACCGCGATCGAGCTCACCGACGAGGCCAAGGAGCTGCTGGTCGAGAAGGGCTTCGACCCGGCGATGGGCGCCCGGCCCCTGCGCCGCGCGATCCAGCGCTACATCGAGGATCCGCTGGCCGACTTCGTGCTCGGTCGTTCCCTCAAGCCTGGCTCGACGATCCTCGTCAGCCGCAAGGACGACGAGGAAGTCGACATCTCCGTCGTCGAGCCGGCCGAGGAGAAGCGCGAGAAGGTCACCGTTCCGCCCGAAGAGCCACGGGACGAGAGCGAGTCCGACGACGGCCCGCCCTCGGACGAGTAGCCCGTGGGCTCCAGCTCGAAGAGACGTCAGACGATGGCGAAGATGACGCGAGAGCGTGGGCTCCAGGAGAAGCGCGAGCGCAAGCAGCTGAAGAAGGAAATGAAGAAGCAGCTTGCGGCCGAGGAGGGCGCGAACACCCAGGAAGCGGTCCCGCCCGACGAGCTCGACCAAGCGCCTGAGTAACAGCGCATTCTCGGCACCCTTCGGCGTCGGACCCCGTCCCTAGAATCGCCGCATGGCGAAAGCGGCTGCCGTCCAGTTCTCCTGCTCGGAGTGCGGGTACTCGACCGGAAAATGGCTCGGGCGCTGCCCGTCGTGCGGCAGCTGGAGCACGCTCCTCGAGGAGCGTGCGGCCGCGGTCTCGCCCACGGCCGGCGCCGGTAGCGCCCGCCCGCTGCTCCGCCTCGTCGAGGTCGAGGCGACCGACGCCGAGCGCATCCCGACCGGGGTCCCCGAGCTCGATCGCGTCCTCGGCGGCGGGCTCGTCCCCGCCTCGCTCGTCCTCGTCTCCGGAGACCCGGGAATCGGGAAGTCCACGCTCCTCCTGATGGCTCTCAAGGCCATGAGCGAGCACCGCAAGACCCTTC
>DASXRO010000269.1:0-3230 GCA_036506555.1 Gaiellaceae bacterium | reverse complement strand
GTCAAGAAGCACCGCAAGCCGCGGCCGATGAAGGACTCGAGCCGCATGGGCCAGACCCAGATCCAGCCCGGAGGCGTCATCGACCTCGCCGCTCCGCTTCCCGTCTCGAGCGTCATGCTCGTCTGTCCCACGTGCAACCGCCCGACGCGGGTCGGCTACGAGTTCCGTGAGGACGAGAAGGGCCAGCGCGTCAAGGTGCGGGTCTGCCGGCGCGCCGACTGCGGGGAGGTGCTCGACCGCTAATGGCAAGGGCCCGCCAGAAGCCGCAGCAGGGGAACGGGTACCACCCTCGCCTGAAGGCGCGCTTCGACGCCGAGGTGCGCGGCCGGCTGAAGGACGAGTTCTCGTTCAGCTCCCGGATGCGGGTGCCGCGCGTCGAGAAGATCACGCTCAACATGGGCGTCGGCGATGCGAAGGTGAACGCGCGCGCGCTCGACAAGGCGATGGACGAGCTCACGCTGATCGCCGGGCAGCGCGCCCAGATGACGCGCGCGAAGCGCTCGATCGCCGGTTTCAAGATCCGCGAGGGAATGCCGATCGGCGCCAAGGTCACGCTGCGCGGCGCGCGGATGTGGGAGTTCCTCGACCGCCTCGTCTCGATCGCCCTCCCGCGCATCCGCGACTTCCGCGGTCTCTCGCCGGCGAGCTTCGACGGCCGCGGCAATTACTCGCTCGGCATCCGCGAGCAGATCATCTTCCCGGAAATCGACTACGACGACGTCGAGACGATCCGAGGGCTCGACGTCACGATCACGACCACAGCCGAGTCGGACGACGAGGCGCTCGCGCTCCTGCGCGAGCTCGGCCTTCCCTTCCGCTTGGAAACGTAGGAGGAACCACTGTATGGCAAAAAAGAGCCTGATCGTGAAGGCAGCAAGGCCGGCGAAGTACAAGACGCGCCGCTACACGCGCTGCAACCGCTGCGGCCGGCCGCGGGCCGTGTACCGCAAGTTCGGCCTGTGCCGGATCTGCCTCCGCGACCTCGCCCACGAGGGCGTCGTACCGGGCATGACCAAGTCGAGCTGGTAGGGGGAGAGATGCACACGGATCCAGTCGGAGACATGCTCGCCCGCTTGAAGAACGCCAACAAGGCGCTCCACGAGAGCGTCGAGATGCCGGCTTCGCGGATGAAGGAGGAGATCGCCCGCCTCCTGAAGGAGGAGGGCTACATCAAGGACTTCCGCGTCGTGAAGGGCGAGTCGTTCGATACCCTCGTCATCGAGCTGAAGTTCGGCCCCAGGCGCGAGCGGATCATCACCGATCTCAAGCGGATCTCGAAGCCGGGCCGGAGGGTGTACGCGCAGAAGGACCGCCTGCCGCGTGTGCTCGGTGGGATGGGCACGGCGATCATGTCCACCTCGAGCGGCCTCGTCACGAGCCGCAAGGCGCAGGAGCTCGGCGTCGGCGGCGAAGTCGTGTGTTTTGTCTGGTGAAAAATCTGGAGTTTTTTCACCAAGGAAAGGCAAAGTCAATTGAGTCGAATCGGTAAGAGTCCAATTCCAATCCCGGCAGGCGTCAGCGTCTCGATTCTCCCTGGCCGCGTGATGGTGAACGGACCCCTCGGCGAGCTGACGCAGAGCCTTCCCCAGCGGATCAAGGTGGAGGAGGGCGAAGGCGAGCTCCTCGTCAAGCGCCCGACCGAGCGCGGGGAAGACCGGGCACTGCACGGCCTGACACGCTCGCTCGTGGCCAACATGGTCGAGGGCGTCACCAAGGGTTTTTCGAAGACGCTCGAGATCCAGGGCGTCGGCTACCGAGCCGCTCTGCGCGGGGCCGACCTCGAGCTCAACGTCGGCTTCTCACACACCGTCGTGGTGAAGGCGCCGCAAGGGATCACCTTCGAGGTGCCCGCGCCGAACCAGATCGTCGTGAAGGGCATCGACAAGCAGAAGGTGGGCCAGGTGGCCGCCGAGATCCGCGCCGTGCGCCCGCCCGAGCCGTACAAGGGCAAGGGCGTCCGCTACGAGGGCGAGTACGTGCGCAGGAAGGTCGGGAAGCGGGCGTGATGCCGACGCTCACCGTCACCGAAGCCCGCGCGCGCCGGCATCGCCGCGTCCGCCGCCGCATCCACGGGACCGCGGAGCGCCCGCGCTTGGTCGTGTTCCGCTCCAACCACGGCATCGAGGCGCAGCTCGTGGACGACATCGAGGCGAAGACGCTCGCGTCGGCAGGCCACACGCAGCTGAAGAAGACGTTTAAGGGCACGAAGACCGATCAGGCGGCCGAGGTCGGCAAGCTGCTCGCGGCCAACGCGAAGAAGGCCGGCATCGAGACGGTCGTCTTCGACCGCGGCGGCTATCTCTACCACGGTCGCGTCAAGGCGCTCGCCGATGGCGCGCGCGAAGGAGGTCTCAAGTTTTGAGCACCGTTGAACGCCAGGTCGAGCGCAACCTCGAATACGACGCGCGGGAGCTGAAGGAGCGCGTCGTGGAGATCAACCGTGTCGCCAAGGTGGTCAAGGGCGGCCGGCGTTTCTCGTTCACGGCGCTGGTCGTCATCGGCGACGAGGTCGACCGCGTCGGGGTCGGGTACGGCAAGGCGCGCGAGGTGCCGCTCGCGATCTCCAAGGCCGTCGATGACGCCAAGAAGAACCTCTTCCAGGTGCCGAAGAAGGGGACGACGATCACGCATGAGGTACTAGGCCGCTCGGACGCCGCGCGCGTCCTCCTTCGTCCGGCGAGCGAAGGTACCGGCGTCATCGCGGGCGGCGGCGTCCGCGCCGTCCTCGAGCTGGCCGGGATTCGCGACATCCTCGCCAAGAGCCTCGGCAACCCGAATCCCGTCAACCTGTTGAAGGCGACCGTCGACGGCCTGCGCTCCCTGCGCCGCCCCGAAGAGGTGGCGGAAAAGCGAGGCAAAGCCGTGCATGAGATCTTGTTCCCGAGAAAACAGAAAGAGGAGGCTGAGGGTGTTTCCACCGAGGAAACAGCTTCAGCTGTTTCCGAGGATGAAGAAACTGAAGATCACCCAGACGCGTAGCCAGATCGGAGAGACCCGCAAGCACCGCGGGACGCTCCGGGCACTCGGGCTTGGCCGGATCGGCAGCTCGGTCGAGCGCGAGGACACCCCGGAGACCCTGGGTATGCTGCGGAAGGTCCGACACCTCGTCCGCGTCGACGAGAGCTAGCCGATGCCGCCCGAGGAAGAACTCAACCTTTCCACGCTCAAGCCCGCCCAGAAGCGGCGCGCGCGCAAGCGCGTCGGCCGCGGCCTGGCCTCGGGCAAGGGCC
>DASXRO010000268.1:0-9606 GCA_036506555.1 Gaiellaceae bacterium | reverse complement strand
TGGGCCGTGCAGGGATCGAACCTGCGACCTTGGGATTAAGAGTCCCCTGCTCTACCAGCTGAGCTAACGGCCCGGCGGACGGGCATTGTAGCGACGCCCCGTTGCTCTCAGACCCGCTGCAGACGCCAGGAGAGGTACCAGGCGAGGGTCTTGCCGGCGTCGTAGCCGCGGGCGAGGAGCGGCGCGCTCGAGAGAAGGATCTTCAGGGTCAAGGGACCAGCTAGATTCGCCGCCGCGGTGAAAATCCTTTCCGTCGTCGGCAACCGGCCGCAGTTCATCAAGTCGGCCCCGCTCTCACTCGCGCTCGAGGAGCGCGGCGTCGACGAGGTCGTTCTCCACACAGGGCAGCACTACGACAAGGAGCTCTCGCAGATCTTCTTCGACGAGCTCGGTCTCGAGGCGCCCGCGTACAGGCTCGAAGCGGGCTCGGGCAGTCATGCAGAGCAGACCGCGCGCATGCTCCCCGGAATCGAGCAGGCGATCCTCGAGGAGGAGCCCGAGTGCGTCGTCGTCTTCGGCGACACGAACTCGACGCTTGCCGGAGCGCTCGCCGCGTCGAAGATCGGCTCGCCGATCGCGCACGTCGAGGCAGGCCTGCGCTCCTTCGACCGCACGATGCCGGAGGAGCTCAACCGAGTGATCGTCGACCGCCTCTCGACGCTGCTCTTCTGCCCGACCGACACCGCAGTCGCCAACCTCGCTGCCGAGGGGATCGCGGAAGGCGTCCACCAGGTCGGCGACGTCATGCTCGACGCGAACCTGCGCCTCGCGCCGATCGCACGCCAACGGTCACAGGCGCTCGAGCTCGTTGGGGTCGACGCCGGCGGCTACGTGCTCGCCACGGTGCACCGGGAGGGGAACGTTCGCCCGCCGGTGCTCGGGCAGATCGTGGAGGCGCTGAACGCGCTGGAAGAGCCGGTCGTCTTCCCCCTCCACCCGAGGACCGCCGACGCGATCGACGAACAGGGCCACCGGCTCGCAGGGCACGTGCATCCCCGGCCGCCGCTCGGCTACGTCGATTTCGCTGCACTCGCGTCCCAGGCGCGCCTCGTGCTCACCGACTCGGGCGGCGTCCAGAAGGAGGCGTACTGGTACCGCATCCCGTGCGTGACGCTGCGCGAGAACACCGAGTGGGTCGAGACGGTCGAGCTCGGCTGGAACCGGCTCGCGGGCTCAGACACAGAGAGAATCGTCGCTGCGGTTCGCGACGCGGCGGCCCCTGCCGAGCATCCGGACCTTTATGGGGACGGACGCGCAGCCGATTCAATCGCTGACCTCGTTTGTACGATTCATCGCCAATGAAGCGCGAGCTCGCAATCGTCGGCGCCGGCTACGTCGGCCTGCCGCTCGCCCGCTGCTTCGCCGAAGCGGGCATTCCTGTCGTGCTCGTGGACGTCGACGAGGAGCGGGTCGCCGCCATCAACCGCGGCGAGAGCCACGTCGAGGACGTCCCTGCACAGGCGCTCGCGCCTCTCGTCGAGGCAGGCACCCTCGGGGCGACAACCGACTACGACGCGGTCAACGAGGCCGACGCGATCGTGATCGCGCTGCCGACGCCCCTGTCGGCGAATCGCGAGCCGGATCTCTCGATCATCCGGAGCGCGGTCGGCGAGCTGGCGACGCGCTTGCGCAAAGGTCACCTCGTCGTTCTCGAGTCGACGACGTATCCCGGAACGACCCGCGAGGAGGTGCTCCCGGTGCTGGCCCAGGGCGGGCTCGCCGTGGGCAGGGACTTCTTCCTCGCCTTCTCGCCGGAGCGGATCGACCCGGGGCGGGAGGACTGGACGGTCAAGACGACTCCGAAGGTCGTGGGCGGCGTTACGCCCGCCTGCACGGAGCGCGCCTGCGACTTCTACAGCCGCGCCATCGACAACGTCTTCTCGGTCTCCTCTCCGGAGGCAGCGGAGCTGACGAAGCTGCTCGAGAACATCTTCCGCTCGGTCAACATCGCGCTCGTCAACGAGCTCGCGCGGCTCTGCGACCGGATGCGCGTCGACGTGTGGGAGGTCGTCGAGGCAGCGGCGACGAAGCCCTTCGGCTTCATGAGCTTCAAGCCCGGCCCTGGTCTCGGGGGCCATTGCCTGCCGGTCGACCCGTTCTACCTCGCCTGGAAGGCGCGCGAGTTCGACTTCTACACGGAGTTCATCGAGCTGGCGGGCAAGGTGAACGAGAACATGCCCTACTTCTGCCTGGAGAAGATCACGCGCGCGCTCAACTCGCAGGAGAAGGCGGTCAAGGGCAGCCGCGTGCACCTCGTCGGGGTCGCCTACAAGGCCGACGTCGGCGACCTGCGCGAGTCTCCCGCGCTCAAGCTGATCGAGCTCCTGCGCGAAGAGGGCGCTGAGATCTCCTACCACGACCCGCATGTCCCCAAGCTCCCGGAGCACGGGCTCGCCTCGCAGGAGCTGGACGGGTCGCTGGAGAAAGCGGACTGCGTGGCGATCGTGACCGCCCACTCAGGCATCGACTACGACCGGCTGGCCCAGCGAGCGCAGCTCGTCGTCGACTTCCGCAACGCCACCGGCAGGAACGGGTCGGCGAACGGCCGCGTATGGAAGCTTTGAGGGTAGGGCTCGCCGGGCTCGGGTACTGGGGCCCGAACCTCGCGCGCAGCCTCGACGAGCTCCCGGGCCTCGAGCTCGCGTGGCTCTGCGACCTCGACGAGGAGCGGCTGGGCAGCTACGCGGCCCGCTTCCCGGATACGCGCCGGACGAGCCGCTTCGAGGACCTGCTCGAGGACGAGACCCTCGATGCTCTCGCGATCGCGACGCCCGTGGTCACACACTTCGAGCTCGCGCGGCAGGCGCTCCTCGCGGACAAGCACGTCTTCGTCGAGAAGCCGCTCGCCCTCTCCTCCGTCCTCGGCGAGCAGCTCGTCGCCCTTGCCGAGGAACGTGGGCTCGTCCTCATGCCCGGCCACCTGCTCCTCTATCACCCCGGTGTCGCAAAGCTGAAAGAGCTCGTCGCAGGCGGTGACCTCGGGCGGTTGCTCTACGTCTACGGCAACCGGCAGAACCTCGGCCAGATCCGCCGGGACGAGAACGCCCTCTGGAGCCTCGGCGCGCACGACCTCTCGGTCATCCTCCACCTCGTCGAGGAGGAGCCGCTCGAGGCCTGGGCCCGCGGCGAGTCGTTCCTCAACCCCGGTGTCGAGGACGTCGTCTTCTGCTACCTCCGCTTTCCGTCGGGCATCGTCGCGCACATGCACTTGTCCTGGCTCGATCCGCACAAGATGCGGCGCATGACCGTCGTCGGCGACAAGAAGATGGCCGTCTTCGACGACATGGAGCCCGAGCGCAAGGTGACCGTGTACGACAAGGGGCCGGAGCAGAGAGCAGACACGTGGGGCGAGTGGCAGACCCGCACGGGCGACATCTCGATTCCGAAGGTCGCCAACGACGAGCCGCTGCGCCTCGAGTGCACGCACTTCCTGCAGCTGCTGCGCGGGGACGGCGACCGCTTCGCGGCCGCGCACGAGGGTCTCGCGGTCGTGCGTGCGCTCGAGCAGCTCCAGGCCTCTCTCGAACGGGAACGCGTTTAGTTGCGGCGCATCTCCAAGACGGCCGCCATCTACCCGGGGACACAGCTGGGGGCGGACGTCGAGATCGGAGACTTCGCCGTGGTCGGGAAGCAGCCGACACTGGGGCGGCGCTCGAACGCTCCGCGCGAGGAGCTCAGCCCGCTGGTGATTGGGGACGGTGTGTGCATCCTCGCCGGTGCGATCGTCTTCGCCGGCACGCGCCTCGGCGAAGCGGTCATCGTCGGCGACCAGGCATGCGTCCGCGAGCGCTGCGAGCTCGGTGACGACGTCGTTATCGGCCGAGGCTCGCACGTCGAGAACGATGTCTCGATCGGCGCCCGCAGCAAGGTGCAGGCAAACGCCTACGTCACCGCCTACTCGATCGTTGAGGAGGACGTGTTCATCGCGCCGTGCGTCGTGACGACGAACGACAACTTCATGGGCAGAACCGAGAGGCGCCACGAGCTGCGCAAAGGCCCCACGATTCGTCGCGGCGCGCGCATCGGCGGCGGAGCGATCCTCCTGCCGGGGATCGAGATCGGCGAAGAGGCCTTCGTGGGCGCAGGCGCCGTGGTCCTCCACGACGTCCCGGCGCGAGGGGTCGTCGTGGGCAACCCCGCACGCCACATCCGGAATGTGCCGGACGAGGAGCTTCTGCCCTAGCCCGTTACGACGTGCAGGACGGGGCTGTACCCGGTGACGAGGCCCGTCGAGGAAGGCGGCACGACCTTCGCGCGGTAGTCGCCCGCGACCACGTTGAAGGTGGCGCGGAAGGTGCCGTCGGAGCGGATCGTCGTGCTCTTCACCAATGTCCAGCCGGACGGCGTCTGCCGCTGGATCGACACCGTCTGGCCCGGAAGAAGCGGGTTCACGGAGCCGTTGAGAGCCGTGCCGGCGGCGTTGAGGTCCATGCCGATGTCGGGGAAGACGGGATGCCGCAAGAGAGGACGGGAGGCGTACCTCGTCCTGACGCGGTAGTTCATCGACACGCAGGGCCGGCGCGTAGCGACATAGTGCGTTGCGTCGACGGTCGTGAGCGGGATCGCGGTCCACGAGCTTCCCGTCACAGGCCGTTGCTCGAGAGCCAGACCGGTCGCGCCGCGGACGAAAACGTCGAGGGTGACGGTCTTCTTGCACGCGGTGCGGGCGGGTGACGGCGTCAGCCCCTGCACGACGACCCAGAACCGGGTTGAGCGCAAGCCGAGCCGCGAGCGGACTGTGAATCCGGACAGCGCGGTCGAGCCGCCGCTCGTCGTGAGGGTCACCGTGTCTGCGCGACCGGAGCCGTTGCGGCTCACGACGGCATCCTTCGGTGTGGCAGTGCCGAGCTGCTTCCCGAAGCCGCCCGCCGTGTAGACCTGCTCCCAGAAGCGATTCGGGTTCGACGCGTTGAGGTCGCTGGGGTCGTCGACCGACTGGAGGTAGGAGAGATTGGTCGCGGCCGGCCCGAACCCGTCCTTGGGGGTGGCGGTCCGCCCGCCTGAGCTGGAGAAGAAGAACGTCTGCGCCACCGAGCCCGCGTTCACGACCACCTCGTGCGCGGTCGCGTCGACGGCGGCATCCGCGTTCGGGGGCGGGATGATTCCGCCGTACACCTGGTCGCGCGTATCCGGACACAGGTAGCCGCTGCACTTCCCGCTGCTCGTGAGCGCGTAGGAACGCGCCGCCACGGCCTGGGCCTTCAAGGCCTCGATCGGCCACGACGCCGGCGACTCGCGCGGGACCACTCCCTTCAAGTAGCCCTCGATCCCGACCCGGTTCACCACCCACAAGTGCCCGCTGACGACCCGGACCACGAGCTTCCCGCGGTAGGGAGTGCCTCCGAGCGTGAGCGGCTGGCCGCCCGGTGAGAATGTCAGCGGGCTTGCGAACGTCCCGCTCAACCCCTCGACCTTGATCCTCCCGGTGCTCGTCACCGTCACCAGCGGAGTACCGGCCACGTGCGTCTGGCTTCCGACCTTGAAATCGGCGGCGGAGCCGATCCGAACGGACGCACGCCCGGACGCGAGGAGGACGCTGACGGTCGTCGCGGCGCGCGTGTCGACGCTCGTGCCCGTGTAGTAGTGGGCCAGGATGTCCCGGTAGTTGGCGCCGTCGCTGGCCATGCCGAACGCGCCCCACTGGCTCATGCCAACTCCGTGGCCCCATCCTCGTCCCCACACGACGAAGATCGAGGACGCCGAAGCGCTCGAGGCAAACGAGAGCGCGGCAACGAGAACGACCAGGAGAGAGAGACGGCGCATCGACTTGGTAGACCCCATCGGCAAGTTAGATCAACCTCGTAAGGAAAGCATGAACTCGGCGCGTTACGAGTCGGTAACGGAAGCGCGACTACTCGCCCAAGCGAGCGGCATATTGCTCGTCGTAGTAGCGGCGGTACTCGCCTGACTTGATCGGCTCCCACCAGTCCCGCCGCTCGCGGTACCAGGCGACCGTCTCGGCAAGCCCCTCTTCGAAGGCGGAGTGGGGCTTCCAGCCGAGCGCCTTGATCCGCGTTGAATCGACCGAGTAGCGGCGGTCGTGCCCGGGCCGGTCCTCGACGTGGCGGACGAGGCTGGAATCGGCACCCGTCAGCTCGAGGATCAGCCGGGTCACGTCGAGGTTCTCGCGTTCCTCGCCGCCGACGTTGTAGACGCCGCCCGGTTCGCCCTTGCGGAGAACGAGGTCGACCGCAGCGCAATGGTCTTCGGCGTGCAGCCATTCGCGTTGCTGGCGGCCGTCGCCGTAGACCGGCAGCGGCTGGGCGTCGAGGGCGTTCGTGACGAAGAGCGGGATCAGCTTCTCGGGGTACTGGAAGGGCCCGTACGTGTTCGCGCCGCGCGTGATCCGCGCGTCGACCCCGAAGGTCCGCGCGTAGGCCTGCACCTGCAGGTCGCCACCCGCCTTCGACGCCGCATAGGGGCTCGACGGGCGAAGCGGATCGTCCTCGGAGGCTGCACCGGCGGGCATGTCTCCGTAGACCTCGTCGGTGGACACCTGGACGAACGGCACTCCGGCCTCGCGCACCCACTCGAGCAGGACATGCGTGCCGACGACGTCGGTGCGCACGAAGTCGCCCGCGGCCAGGATCGAGCGGTCGACGTGCGTCTCGGCCGCGAAGTTGACGACGGCGTCGCACGCCTCGCCGGCGCCGGCGACCGTGACCGGGTCGGCGATGTCCCCGTGGACGAAGACGTGCTCGACTCCCTCGAGATTGGCGAGGTTGCCCGAGTAGGTCAGCTTGTCGAGAACGACGACGTCGTCTCCCGCGGCGACGAGGCGCTTGACGAAATGGCTGCCGATGAAGCCGCAGCCCCCTGTGACGAGGACGCGCACTGGCTGAGTTAAAGCAGACGGGCGAGGCAGGCGCGCAGCCCCTCGCGCCAGTGAGGAAGCCGGGGAGCCTCCGGCCGCTCGCTTCGCAGCACCGAGTACGCCGGTCGCCGCGCAGGCCGGCCGAGCTCCACGCTGGAGATCGGGACGACCCGGCAGGCGACCCGAGCCTCCTCGAAGATGGCTGCCGCGAACTCGGCCCACGTGCAATCGCCCTCCGCCGTTATGTGCCACGTCCCGTAGGGGAGCTGGACGAGATTGCGCGCAGCGGCGGCGAGGTGGCCCACGTACGTCGGGGAGCCGCGCTGGTCGTCGACGACGCGCACCTCGTCGAAGCGCGCGCCGAGCCCGAGCATCGTGCGAAGGAAGTTGCGTCCCGTCCAGCCGAACAGCCACGAGCTCCGCACGATCCAGCCCTCGCGCACCTCCCGCTCTGCATCCAGCTTGGTGCGCCCGTAGACCGAGAGGGGATTCGGCTCGTCCGATTCCACGTACGGCTCGCGCTTCGTCCCGTCGAAGACGTAATCGGTCGAGAAGTGCACGACGGGCACTCCGAGGGCGACAACGTTGCGAGTGCCCTGGACGTTTACGAGCTCGGCCTGCTCCGGTTGCTGCTCGGCGCCGTCGACGTCGGTCCACGCGGCCGCGTGAAAGACCATCGTCGGGCGGAGGTCCAGCGTCTCGGTGACGTCCCAGCGCCCGGCTTCCCCACCGGGAAGGAGCTCGCGCAGGGCCGTGCCGAGCTGGCCGCTGCCGCCCGTTATGAGGACGCGCGATCCCGGTCCGAGAGGATCGGCGATGACGTGCTCCAGACGTCCTTGACGCGCGGGTCGTCCCAAGGGATCTCGTGCTCGTCCGGATCCGACGGGTCGTACTCGGCCGTCACGTGGTAACAGAAGACGAGGTCGGTAAGCGCCTCGAAACCGTGCGCGTGGCGCCCCGGGACGTACACCCCCAGGGGGTTCTCCTCTCCGATGTCGGCCGTGAAGACCTCGCCGCTCTCACGGTCGAGCACTACAACTCGCGCCGTCCCGACCAGGCAGGTGAAGAGATCGTCCTGGCCGCGCTCGTGGTAGTGGAGGCCGCGGATGACACCGCGGCGTGAGAAGGAAACGTTGGTCTGCACCGTCGGCTTGGGCAGCCGGCTCTCCCGGCGCACCTCGAGCAGCCAGCCCCGCCCGTCGCGCCGGTACTCGAGCGGGATGAGCTCCAACCCGTCGATCACCGGTTCGCGCCGTGCTTGCGCACGAAGTCGTTCACCTCGTAGTACGCGTCGATGGACTCGCCGGCGTCGCCCCAGAAGCCCTCGACGACCTCGTACGCCATCGTCCCCTGCTCGACGTACCAGTTGTTGACGTCGGTGATCTCCAGCTCGCCGCGACCTGAGCGCTCGAGCGTCGGGATGACCTCGAAGACCGACGAGTCGTAGAAGTAGACGCCCGTGACGGCGTACGGGCTCGCCGGCTCCTCCGGCTTCTCGACGATCCTGAGGACACGGTCGCCGTCGAGCTCCGCGACACCCAGATGGCGCAGGTGCTCCGGCTCGTCGATCCGGGCGAGCAGGATGCGCGCGCCGTGCTCCTGCCCCTCGAAGCTCTCGACTGCCGGCCGGATCGAGCGCTCGAAGACGTTGTCTGCGAGGACAACGGCCACGCGGTCGTCCTCGACGAAGCGCGCCGCGAGCCCGAGAGCCTCCGCGATGCCGCCCTCTCGGTCCTGGTACGCGTAGAAGAGCCGCTCGATCCCGTACTCCTCGCCGTCTCCGAGCAGCCGGAAGAACTCGCCGGCGTGCGTTCCCCCCGTGACGAGCATGATCTCCCTGACGCCCGCGCCGACGAGCGCCTCGACGGCGTAGGTGACCATCGGGCGGTCGTAGATCGGAAGCAGATGCTTGTTGGTGATCCGCGTGAGCGGATGGAGGCGAGTGCCCTTCCCGCCTGCCAGAACGACGCCTTTCATGGCGCGAGTCTAGTCTCCGACTGCTCGGCTGAAGGCTCTCTCGGCCTCGTCCCCGAAGACGGCGAAGACGACGCGCTCGAGGCTTTGTGGCTCGTAGCCTCGCACCTCGCGCACCATAATCTCCGCGCACTCGGCGAGAGGGAAACCGCCGACCCCGGTGCCGAACGCGGGCAGGCCGACCGAGCGGGCGCCTAGCTCGTCTGCCACCTCGAGAACGCGGCGCGTCGTGCGTGCGACCAGATCGGCGTCGGTGCGCAGATCCTGGCCCATGACGGCGCCGTGGATGACGTGGCGGGCCTGCAGCCGGCCGCCGCCGGTCGCGACCGCGTCTCCGACCTCGATCGGTCCCTGCGCCATCGCCTCGGTCTCAATCTCGGGACCGCCGGCGCGCTTGATCGCACCCGCGACGCCGGCGCCCATCCAGAGCTGGTTGTTCGCCGCGTTCGCGATGGCGTCCACCTCGAGCGCCGCTATGTCGCCTTCCACAACCTCCAGCTGCACGCCGGGAACTTAGATGATTGATCGAAAATTGACCGCAAACCGTGGCGGCGGCGGATGACGCTCCTGACACGTCGTCTGACGCCACGCTCGTTCCTCGCCCGTACCTTCCAGGTACGGGCTGTGGATGATCGCGTCGTCAGTCTCGGTCAGGACCGCCCCGCCGGACACCACACTTTCCGCTCAACCATCTAGCGCCCGCTGGGGCTCATCGCCGGTCGCGACTTCGGCGCGAGCGGCGAGGGCTTCACGCGGAAGACGCGGGCGACGTTCGTCGGGAGCCACCAGTTCCAGCGCCCGAACAGCTCCATCGCGCT
>DASXRO010000267.1:0-13413 GCA_036506555.1 Gaiellaceae bacterium | reverse complement strand
CGACGTCGAGCCCTGGACGACCACCTTCAACCCGGGGCGGTCGACCCTCGACCGGCTCGTCGAGCTCTCCCAGGAGGTCGATTTCGCCGCGTTCGTGTTCGCCCAGGACGACTGGACCACGACGGATGCGTCCCGGTCCGGCCAGGCGTCGCCGCGCGACAACGTGGTGTTCGAGGCCGGGCTGTTCGGCGGCGCGCTCGGCATCCGGCGCACGTTCATCCTCCACGCGCACGGTTCGAAGCTGCCGAGCGACCTGCTCGGGCTGACCTCCGTTCGCTACGACCCGGCCACAAGCCCGGCGGAGGTTCGCGCGATCAACCAGAAGCTCCGCAAGGCGATCGAGACCGAGGGTCGCCGCGGCCCGGTCGAGGGGCTGTGGTGGCAGCTCTCGCTTACCATGCGAAGCGAGGACGAGCCGTCGGCGGTGAGCCTCCTGCGCATCTCGCGGGACCGCGACGGTGGCCTGAACGTGACCGGCCGGGCCTGGCAGGAGGACGGCACCCTGTCGGCCCGCTACTGGAGCGAGGCTGCGAAGGAGCGCAGGGATCCGGCCAGCATCTTCTACTTCTGGAAGGGCGAGCGCCCTCGGCACCCGAATGCCCCGCAGCTCGAGGGCACCGGCGAGATCAGGGTGGAGACCGCCGACCGCGCCACCGGGTACTGGACGACACGGTCGGATCGCGACCCCGGGCTCAATGCCCGAACCGCCGGCGTCTACCTTCGAGCCGACCCCTCAGACCTCCAGATGCTGGAGGGCGGGAGCGAGGAGGAGCGGGCCCAGCTCATCGCGCAGCGCCTCCGCGAGTGGAAGTCGGTCGCGAACACATTCTGAGCACCGACCGCGTAGCGTGAACGATCGGGTCAGCCTCGATCGCCCGTCGCGAGATCGATCATCTAAACGTGCTGTCCGGGCGACGCTACCTGCGCTCTCCCGCTGAGGGCTCAGAGATCGCCTCGACGAGCTCACCGGTCTTCTTCTCGTTCTCCCTGAGGGCGATGTCGACCTGGGCAACGATGCCGACGAGCCTGCCGTTCTCGACAACGGGCAGCCGCCGAACTTGGTGGCGGGCCATGAGTTGAAGCGCCTCTTCGAGGTCTTTGTCGGGCTCAACGCTCATGAGGTCCCGAGAGTAGACGTCCCCGACCCGCGATGGCTACGACGGGCTCGAGCTCTTCGTCGCCGCCGGACAGGCGGTGGGGTCGCCCTATACCGGCGGAGGTACGTGCGTAGACGAGCCGAGCCGGCGCGCACTGCTTGAACGGCGGATGCTGTCGCCATCATTCGCGAGCCGCTCCCTCAGGGGCTTTCGCCTGCAGTTGCTCGAGCGGAGCTCCGACCCGGAAGGAGGGGTCTCCGGTTCGAGTCCGGAAGAGGGCTCTGCAAAACGCCCGGAGCCCGCGCCGCTCAGAGACGACCGTTGGCACGGAGGGTGCGGAGTGCGTCCACCGTCAGCGAGCCGCGCCACTCGCTCGCGGCGACCGGCGACCAAGCCAGCCAGTTGAAGGTCCAGCCTCCGTCGTCAGCCTGACTCCCGGCGAGGTGGTCGAGGTGCGCCTCGATGTTGGCCGCGTCGAAGAGACGCCGGGCGATCGAGTCGGGGTTCGGCGCGAAGTCGAGCGGCGTGTGGACCTCGCCCGCGGCGTCGGGGTCGAGCGCGACCATGTTCCGGTCGAATAGCAGCCTCCCGACGCGCTCGAAGGCCTGCTCCGCCCGACCGCGATCGGGCACGTGCTGGAGGAACTTCAGCACGCCGCGGAACCCGTACGGCCCTGGCTCGCCGAGATCGTCGATCCGCCGCCAGAGCAGGTCCGTGGCGCCATCGAGCCACCGATGCTCGACGCGGCGCGCATGCAGCGTCGCCGCGATATACCCAGTGGTGAAGAGCGATGCCGGACGCCCCTCCTCCGCGTCCCACCACGGAGCGTGGGGCCACCCCTCGACCGTCGGCTCCACGAACGACGCGCCGCCCTCGGCGGGCGCGTTGGCCGCGAGCCACTCACATGCGCCTGCGACAAGCTCCTCGTCCCATGCGTCGGCCTCGTCGAGCGTTCCCAGAGCCATCGCGACGGCGGCCGGCTGGCTGGCCGGCGTGCGCCCGTCTGGCTCGAGCGCGTGACCGAATCCGCCGTCGGAGTTGCGGAAGGCGGCGACCGCGTCGCGGACAGGTCGAGCGTCTCCGCCGGAGAAGAACCGCTCGAAGCGGCGACGGTCGAGGACCCGGGCGTTGCCGGCGAGAAACCGGGCGGCGGCGTCGACGTCCGGAGTCGTCACCGGCCCGCATCTTAGGCGCAGCGAAAGCCGGCTTCGTGAACACCAGTCGTGGGGCGGGGACTGGGCCGACACTCTCAACACCGTGAGCCTTACCCAGGAGGATGGCACGACGACGGTGACGCTGACCACGCTCTACCCGTCGAAGGAGGCTCGCGACGCCGCGTTGGACACCGGCATGACAAGAGGCGTATCTCCCAGCTTCGATCCGCTCGACCAGCGACTCGGGTCTATGGCCTGAGGGACGAGGTCAGGAGCCGCGCAGACGCTCGTCGATGCGGTCGAAGAAGCCCGACCATCCTTCCCTGGCGCGCTCGTACACCTCGCGGGGAAGCTGTCCGCGCTGCTCGAAGAGCATCTCGGTCCGGCCGTCGCCCAGGTCGGTGAGGACGACTGTGACGAGCTCATAGGCGTCCTCCCCCGGCTGGTCGGAGACGGTGAACACGAGCCGGCGAGGCTCGACCACCTCGCGATACTCGCCCTTCCAGTGGATCTCGCGGCGCTCGTCGCCCGCGAACATCGTCAGCCGCCATGAGCCGCCCGGCCTGACATCCATCGAGACAGTCGACAGCGGCACCTCGCCGTCGCGGCCGCCGAACCAGTCCGCGAAGCGCTCGGGCTCGGTCCACTCATCCCACACGCGCTCGGGTGGCGCGTCGAAGACGCGGGTCATCGTGATCCCGTCCTCGGTCGTGCTGTCGGGAGCCGGCCGCTCAGCCATTCTCGGGTCTCTTTTCAGTCGCTTGCAGGCGCTCGTCCAGACGGTCGAAGCTCCCCTGCCAGAACCGACGGTATCGCTCGAGCCAGTCGACCGCCTCCTTGAGGGGCGCCGCCTGCAGGCGCGAGGGCCGCAGCTGCGCCGAGCGGCCGCGCGTGATCAACCCCGCGCGCTCGAGCACCTTGAGGTGCTTGGAGACCGCCTGCACCGTGATCGGGAACGGCTCGGCCAGCTCGTTCACCGTGGCCTCCCCCTGGGCGAGACGCGCGAGGATCGCGCGGCGCGTAGGGTCAGCGAGGGCCGCGAACGTGTTGGTCAACTCGTCGACTGCCATGGCTTAGTCATCCATCTGGTTTAACAACTTAAGTGTTGAGTATGGTACCGAGGCAATCAAAAACGGAGGAGAGGGTGGGAAGAATCGTCGTAACCGAGTTCGTCTCGTTGGACGGGGTCATGGAGGCCCCAGGCGGAAGCGAGAACTTCAAGCACGCAGGCTGGACGTTCGAGATCGACCGTGGAGAAGAGGGCGACAAGTTCAAGCTCGACGAAACCCTCTCCTCCGAGGCGCTCCTGCTGGGGCGAAAAACGTATGAAGGATTTGCCGCTGCCTGGCCGTCGAGGACCGACGAGGTCGGCTTTGCGGATAAGTTCAACAGCATGCCCAAGTACGTCGTGTCCTCGACTCTCGAGGACCCGGAGTGGAACAACTCGACCGTGCTCAAGGGCGACGTCGGCGAGGAGGTCGCGAAGCTGAAGGAGAGGTACGACGGGGACATCGTCGTCCACGGCAGCGCCCAACTCGTGCAGGCGCTGGTGGATCGCGGCCTCGTCGACGAGTTCCGCTTGATGGTGTTCCCGGTCGTGCTGGGAAGCGGAAAGCGCCTCTTCGGCGGGACGAGCGACAAGAAGCCTCTGCGGCTCGTCGACTCGAAAACCGTCGGTGACGGCGTCGCCATCCTCATCTACCAGCCGAAAACCTCGTGAGGACACGCGTGGAAGAAAACCTCGACGAGCTGCGGCGATCGTTGGCCGGGGCGGTCATCGGCCCGGACGACGCCGAGTACGACACGGCGCGACGGTGCTTCAACGCACTCGCCGATCGCAGGCCGGCGGCGATCGCGCGGTGTGCCGGGGCTGCCGACGTCGCGACGGCCTTCGATTTCGCGCGCACGCACGAGCTGGAAGTGGCGGTGCGCGGCGGCGGCCACAATCCCGCCGGCCACTGCGTCCTGGAGGACGGGCTCGTGATCGACCTGTCACTGATGCGCGCCGTCGAGGTGGACGGAGACGCGCGGATCGCCCGCGCCGAGGGCGGAGCCACCTGGCTCGACTTCGACCTGGCGACTCAGGTCTTCAGCCTCGTGACTCCGGGAGGCGTCGTCGGCACCACTGGTGTCGGCGGGCTCACGCTCGGGGGCGGGATCGGCCACCTGACCGCGCAGCACGGCCTGACCTGCGACAACCTCGTCGGCGCAGAGGTCGTCACTCCGGAGGGAGCCGTGATCCAGGCGAGCGACGACGAGAACACGGAGCTGCTCTGGGGGCTGCGGGGCGGAGGCGGGAACTTCGGGGTCGTCACGCGATTCGAGTTCCGCCTGCATCCGCTCGATCGAGTCGTCGGCGGACTGGTGACGTACCGCGGGGACGGCGTGCGCGAAGCTCTCCGGTGCTTCCGGGAGGTCGTAGCCGCGTCGCCGGCCGATCTCAGTTGCCAGGTGGTGCTCTCGGTGGACGAGTCGCTGGCGCCGATCCTCGTCGTCTTGCCGTGCTACACCGGTTCGGACCCGGATCCCGAGGTGCTTCGCACGCTGCGCTCGGCGCCCGGGCTCGTCGACGACGGCCTGCGGGAGCAGACGTTTCTCGAGCAGCAGGCCGTGCTCGACTCGCCATACGGGGAGAACCGCCACTACTGGAAGGGTCACTTCGTGAGCGAGCTTCCGGACGAGCTGCTCGAAGAGCTGCTCGCCCGCCTGGGCGCTCTCGGCCGGCCGGCCGGTCATGTCTTGATCGAATCGCTCCACGGTGCCCCGAAGGACGCTGCCGCGGATCTCGGGGCCGTCGGCTTTCACCACGCGGCGTTCAATGTCAGCGCGATGGCGGTCTGGCAGGACCCGGGTCTCGATGAAGAGCAAGTCGAGTGGGCGCGCGCGGCCGCGGCGGCGATCGAGCCGTGGTCGGCCAGCGGTGGCGGCTACCTCAACTACATGCAGGCCGACGAGCCGCTCGAGCGTGTGCGCGCCGCGTTCGGCCCCGAGGCCTTCGATCGCCTGCAAGCGCTAAAAGGCCGCTACGACCCGGACAACATCCTGCGCCGAAACCAGAACATCCCGCCCGCGTAGATCGCACCGGGCTATCGGGTATCGTCTGCTCAGAAGCCTCGAGGAGACGGCATGGCGAGCTGTAGGCATTGCGGGGCCGAGGTCGAGAGCGCTTTTCGCTTTTGTCCTTGGTGCGGCCACGCCCAGCGCCTCAAGCTGACCGAGTTCTTCTTCGGTCATGCTGCGATCGAGGGTGCGCGGCGAGCGCTCCGCGTCTCGCGCTACCTCGGCGACGAGGCGGACGAGCGCCATGTGCGCTTCAGCGTCTGGAGCGATTCGGGCCTCGGACAGACGAAGGTCGAGGCCGCGGTGTCGCTCGACGAGGACGAGGCAGAGCGGGTCGCGCGCTTCCTCGCTGCGGCGCCCGAGCGCGCTGCGGACACCGAGACGCTCTAGGAGGAAACTAGGTGGCTTCCGGCGGCGTGTCCGCCGGGTAGTCCACGAAGAGCTCCCCCAGTCTCAGCGTGACCTCGCGGAGCCCTTCTTGGGCCCACTTGATGCGCTCTTCGATCAGGCGCGCCTCTTCCTGGAGCCGCTGCTCGCGAACCCGCGAGTCGTCTTCGACCCTGGTGGCCGCGGCCCGGGCTTCGTCCCGGATCTGTTCAGCCTGTATCCGGGCGTCGGCCAGGATGCGTTCGACCTCGCGCTCGGCCTCGACGCGCAACTGCTGCTGGAGCGCGTCGGCCTCGGCGCGGGCCTGGCGACGAATGTCGTCGCCTTCCTCCCGCGCCAGCTCGATGATGTGCTGCGCCGCTTTCTCCGCTGCCGTGAAGACCGCGTTGACGCGCGTGCCAATTCCGCTGTCGTCGCCGTCCTCGCCCGCCGGCGCCACAGCACCCTCAGGAGGAGGCCCTTCCTCGGCCCTCATGAAGAGCCAGCGTACCGAGGACGGCGGACGCCCGCTGCTGAGGCATCGGCTAGGCGGACAAACGGTGGCGCCGGCGCAGGCCGAGCCGGTCGAGCTCCCGCTCGGCGAGCGCGTCGAAGCGACCTTCGTCGAGGTCACCGAACGGGTCCTTGGTTACCGCGAGAAGCTCCTGGAAGGAGAGACTCGCGACCGCCCGGCGGGCGAGGTACTCCTTCAGAACGCGGTCGCTGGGGGCAGTTGCAAGCGAGCGCCGCACGGCCCGCGCCTCCCTAGTCCATGCAATCCGCAGCGGCGCGTAGAGGCCGAGCAGCGGCAGCGTCGGGATGAGCCCGATCGCAAGGGCGAGCAGCACGCTCAGGTTCTCGGTGCTGTCGCGGCTCGCGCGGCCGCTCACGCGGGCATTCCGCCCAGCCTCCTTGACGCGCTCGGCCACATCCCCCACCCGGCCGCCGATGAACGGCACCTCCTGCAGCGAGCTGAGCAGGTCCCCGGTGCCCGCGATCCAGACGACCATCGCGACGTCCAACCCCCGCGCGCGGGAAACGAGAGCCATGCCCCAACTCGTACCCGGCAAAACCAAAATGACCCGGCGTTTTCCTACTTTGTCAGCGGGTAAGCCTCCCTTGTGAACACATTCGCAAGAGCATCCAACGGCATCTCCGCCAGCACGGAAAGGTAGGGCCACAAAGCGACGCGAGGGGGGTACGAAGATGAGCCGGCCGGAGGAACGTAGGACCGAGACTGACCCGGCGGACCGGCGACAGGAGGAAGAAGAAGTCGCTGAGAGGCCGGAGCCTGTAACGCCCCCCATCGACGAGGACGTGACGGTGTCCGTCAACGCGGCACTTCACGAGGCGGACGAGTAAGCCGAAAGGATGGTCGCGGCCCGATCGGCTCCTAGGTTCCAGCCACCTCCCTGTCCGGGCTCCTGAGCAGTAGCCCGAGAACGGCGCCGAAGAGCGCATGGGCCGTCGCCTCGTAAGCGAAGACCCGCCCGTTCGAGAGAAGCGGAGACCACGTGCCCGAGCGCCGATCGGGGTGGACCCGGTCGACGACGGCCATCAGCGGCCACAGGGCGAGGTTCTCCGCTTCCGCGGCCAGGACGCCACGGATGACACCGCGGCCCCCGAGGCGCTCGAAGACCGCTCCGAAGAGCGCGCCGTTGCCCACGTGCATGCCGAGCGAAGCAAGCGGCCCGCGCCCGGTAAGGCCGCCTAGCAAGCGCACGTCTGAATATGGCGTGCGAAAGCGACGGCCGAGAGAGGGCTCGGCCGCAGCCCAGACGGCCGCGGCCACGGCTCCCGCGAGCGCTCCTCTCAGCACGGTGAGAGCTTATTCTCCGCCCGTGGCTGAATTGAGCCTTGAAAGGCGGCAGGCGCTCACCCTCGCGGCGACGGTCATCGGCTCGTCGCTCGCGTTCATCGATGCGACGGTCGTCATCGTCGCCCTTCCGACGATCCAGCGTGACCTGCACATGGGACTCGCGGGCCAGCAGTGGGTCTTCCTCGCCTACTCGCTCACGCTCGCCGCTCTCTACCTCGTGGGCGGCGCCGTCGGCGACCGCTACGGGCGCCGCAACACCTTTATTGCCGGTGTCGCGGGCTTCGCACTGACGTCCATACTCGCCGGGGCGGCGCCGAACGAAGCCGTCCTCATCGTCGCGCGGGCTCTCCAGGGCGTGGCCGGGGCGTTTCTGACCACGAACTCCCTGGCGCTCATCCGCGCGGTCTACGGCGAGAAGTCCGGGCGCGCCATCGGCCTCTGGACGGCGTTCACGAGCGTCGCCACGCTCGCGGGCCCCCCGGCGGGCGGCGCGCTCGTCGAGTGGGTCTCCTGGCGGTGGATCTTCTTCATCAACATTCCGCTCGCAGCCCTCACCGTCGCGATCGCACAACTGGGCCGCTGCGACGAGCGGGCGCAGCTTCGCGTCGGGCGCCTGGACTTGCCGGGAGCGTTCCTCGCAGCTGCCGGCTTCGGCACCCTCACGTACGGCCTCGTCGAAGGGGCCCGCAGCGGATTCGCCGAACGCTGGTGGGCCTTCGCGGCATCAGCGATCACACTGACGGCCTTCGTGGTGTTCGAGGGCCGCACGAAGGAGCCGATGCTGCCCTTCGAGCTGTTCCGAAGGCGGAACTTCGCGGCCGTCAACCTCGAGACGTTCATCGTCTATGCGGCGCTCTACGGCTCGCTCGTCTTCTTCACCCTCTACCTCCAGTTCCTCGGTTTCTCGCCGTTCGAGGCCGGACTCATCCAGGTGCCGACGAGCCTCGTGATGATCCTGCTCGCCGCGCGCTTCGGAGCCCTCGCCGACCGGCAGGGGCCGCGCCTCTACCTGACTGTGGCGCCGATCCTGCTCGGGCTCGGCGCACTCTCGATGCTGGCGATCGACGAGCGCAGCGACTTCTGGACCGGAGGCATCGCAGCGCTCTTCTTCACCTCGCTCGGGCTCGCGATCCTGGTGGCGCCGATCACCTCGACGGCGCTCAAGGCTGCGCCCGCCGAATATGCCGGCATAGCTTCCGGAGTCAATTCAACGGTCTCCCGCCTCGGAAGCCTGCTGGCAGTCGCCATCGTCGGCCTCGTCATCTCGCTCGTCTTCCACAGCCGGGTCGAGGCGGAGAGCGCTGTGCCGCTCGCCACGGACCAGCGTGGAGCCGAGCTCAGGGCCGCATCGAGGGACGGCTTCCGCGCCGGGATGCTCGTCGTCGCCGGGCTCTCGTTCGCGGGCGCAGCGATCGGGGCCGTCGGGATCTCGAACCGGGAGGCGCGCGAGGGCTACAAAGAGGTCAGCGCACAAGCACCGGCGCCAGCCGGAAGCTAAGGGCGGCCGCCCACTCCCGGCACCGTTCCACGGCCTCTTCCCGCGTCTCCCCGAAGCAGTACAGGATGGCGAGCCGGTAGCTCTGGGAGTCGTTCACACCCTGCTCCGAGAGGAGCAGGCCGGGGCGAACGAGCACCTCCAGACCCTCCTCCGGGTCGGGCACCGCCTCGACGAAGGCATCCTCGAAGACTCGCAGGCAGTAGCTGACGCCCACGCCGTCCGGCAGGCCCGTCTCCCACCCGGGATCGTCGCCGCAGGCGAGCTCGAAGAGCGCGTCGTACGTCGACCGGCCGTGCAGGCCCTGGACGAGCGGGGCGAACTGCGAGGCGATGCGCCCGTTCACCTCGATGATCTGGGCCGCGCCTTCCTCCGGAACGAAGAACTCGACGTTGAAGAACCCGCCCTCGAAGCCGAGCGCGGGCAAGACGCGCACCGCGACGTCCGAGAGCTCGGCCTGGCGATCCTCCGGCAGCTTCGACGGATACTCGAAGCGCTCGAAGCTGAGCGTGCCCGGGTATTTAACGGAGTCGGTGACACCGATCGTCGTCACCTTGTCGCCATGGACGTAGCCCTCGAGCGTGACCTCCTCGCCCGAGAGAAGCTCCTCGGCAAGGAAGCCGTGCACGGCGTCCGGATCCGCGCCGGCCAGCGCCGCAATGCGCCCGTAGCGCGTCGTGTAGCGGTCGAACTCGTGCAGTCCGAGGAGCTCGTCGACATCGTCGATCCGGTAGACGTTCTGCGAGAGGCGCCCGACCACCGGCTTGACGAAGAACGGAGTCCCGAACGGCACGCGGCCGTCGAGAAGAGCGAAATCCGGCGTCGCCTCCGGCGCAACTGCGCGCTGAACCCCGCGTGACGTCGGCTTGTGCTGGCAGGCGATCAGCGCGGTCGGGCGCGGGCCGGGGAGGCCGCGGCGCTCGGCGAGGAGCGCGGCCAGGAGAGCCGACTGGTCCTTCGTCCCGATGACACCCTCCGCAGGCACGGTCGAGAGCGAGTCCAAGAAGGACTCGGGATCGAAGTCCTCGAGTTGGTCGAGGTCCGATCCCTCGAACTGGACCCGATAACTCTTGTCGAGCCGCGCAGCGCGGATCGCGTTGAGGTCCCGCTCTTGCGGGCAGAGCACGAGGATGTCTTTCATAAGGGGCACCGCCGCCTCGGCGCGACTGCGACCCATAAATCGTACCCCTTGGGTACTAGAGTAACCCGGTGCTGGACGCCCACACCGACGTCGTCGGCAGTCTGCTGAGGCCGCCCGAGCTGCTCGACGCGCAGGAGAAGCTCGCCCGCGGGGAGATCGAACCTCCCGAGTTCAAGCGCATCGAGGACCGAGCCGTCGACGACGCCATCCGCCTCCAGGAGGAGGCCGGTCTCGAAGTCGTCACCGACGGCGAGATGCGGCGCCTTTCCTTCCAGAGCCAGATGACGGCGGCCGTGGAGGGTTTCGGCGAGTGGGACCTCGACGCGTTCCTCTGGGGCGAGTGGCATTCCGACGAGCTCGGCGAGCTGGTCGTCGAGCGCCCTCCGATTGCAGTTGTGGGGAAGCTTCATCGCAAGCGCTTTCTCTCCGCGGAGGAGTTCGCGTACGCGCGGGGTCGAACAGACCGGGTGCTGAAGGTAACGCTGCCCAGCCCCTCCCTATTCGCGAATTTCTGGGAGGCGGATCGCTCGGGGGGCGCGTATGCAAGCGCTGAGGAGTTCCTCGGGGACGTCGCCGAGATCCTTCGGGAGGAGGTGGACGAGCTCGTCCGGCTCGGAGCCACCTACATCCAGCTCGACGCGCCCCACTATCCGCTGCTCGTCGACCCCGCGTACCGCGACTTCTACGAGAGCCGCGGCTGGCCGGCCGAGCAATGGCTCGACCTCGGCCTGGAGCTCGACAACCATGTCATCGGAGATCACGCGCACGTCACGTTCGGGATCCATCTCTGCCGCGGCAACCAGGCGAGTCGCTGGCTCGTCTCGGGCGGCTACGACTGGCTCGCCGGTCGGCTGTTCCCCAAGGTGCGTGCCGAGCGCCTTCTCCTCGAGTACGACGACGAGCGCTCTGGCGACTTCGCGCCGCTGCGCGAGGCTCCGGACGACAAGACAGTCGTGCTCGGGCTCGTGACGACCAAGAGCCCGCGGCAGGAGAGCGTCGAGGAGCTGGCAGCTCGCATTCGCGAAGCGGGCCGATACGTGGGCCTCGACCGGCTCGCGCTTTCGCCCCAGTGCGGCTTCGCCACCTCGGTGCTCGGGAACGCGCTGTCCGTCGAGGACGAACGGGCGAAGCTCCGCACGATCGCGGAGACGGCCGAGGCGGTCTGGGGATGACCGTCACCGGCAAGACGCTCGCGCCCCACGGTCATAGGTCAAAGGTCGGCCTATGACCGTCGTCCTGACGGGCCAAAGCCTGACGGTCGACGAGGTGATGCGCGTCGCGCGCGAGAGCGAGCACGTGGAGCTCGATCCCGCCGCAATTGAGGGCATGAAGGCGACGCGCGCGCTCGTGGAGCGGGTGGTCGAGCGCGGCGACGTCGTCTACGGCCTCTCAACGGGTGTCGGTGCGCGCAAGAAGGTGCGCGTGCCGCCGGAGGAGATCCCCGCGTTCAACCGGGCGCTGATCGCGAACCATCGTGTCGGCGCCGGTCCCGAGGCTCCCGTGGAGGCCGTCCGCGCGACCATCCTCCGGCTCGCCAACGCGCTGGCGAAAGGGACCACGGGCGCGCGGCCGGAGATCGCGGAACGGCTGCTCTCGGCGCTGAACGACGGCGAGCGTCCCTCGGTTCGCAAGCTCGGGTCGGTCGGGCAGGCAGATCTTCCGGCCATGGCCGATCTCGCCCACGCCCTGTTCGAGGGGATGGATCTACAGGCGAAGGAAGGCCTCGCGCTCATGAACTCGAACGCGTTCTCGACCGGGATGGCCGCCTTGGCGGTAGGGGACCTGCAGCGGCTTGCGGACACCCTGGACGTCTCGGGAGCCCTCGACCTCGAGGCATTCGCCGCCAACCTCACCCTCCTCCACCCGGCGATCGGCGAAGTGCGTCCCTACCCCGGAATCGTCTCCTCGCTCGAACGGCTGCGCGGGCTCCTCGAGGGGAGCTACCTGTGGGAGCCGGAGGCCGCCAGGAACCTCCAGGACCCGCTCACCTTCCGCTGCCTCCCGCAGATCCAGGGGGCGCTGCGCGACGCTCTTGCCTTCGGCGTCCGTCAGCTCGAGATCGAGCTCAACGCGTCCCAGGACAACCCGCTCATCATTCCCGCCGAGGACCGCATCGTGTCGGTTGCGAACTTCGACGTCCTTCCGCTCGCCTCGGCCCTCGACTTCCTGCGCATCGTGCTCGCCACGGCCCTGACGAGCGCCTGCGAGCGAGCTGAGAAGCTCCTCCAGGGCCCGTTGACGGGGCTGCCCGACGGGCTCGCGCCGCGGCAGGGGCTCGCCGAGAATTCCTTGGGAGAGTTCGGCGTCCCGGTCCAGGGCCTGACCGCCGAGGCGCGGCTCCTCGCACATCCGGTCTCTTTCGAGCTCGCCTCGACGACCCACGCGGAGGGAATCGAGGATCGGATGACGATGGCGCCCCTCGCTGCCAGGCGGCTCGCCGAGATGGTCGATCTGGGAGAGCGAATCGCCGCCATCGGCCTCGTCCTCTCCAGCCAGGCAGTCGACCTCCGCCGGCCGGAGCGGGTCGGCTCGGGCACCGGCCGCGCGCACGAGCTCGTCCGCACCGTCATCCCGTTCATGGGCGAAGGCGAGCCGATCCCCGCCGACCTCGAGCCCGTGCTGGAGCTGATTAGGTCGGGGGCCTTCAGACCCGCCAGTCGGTGAAGCGCTTGTCCCGCTCCTTCACGTTCTCGCCGAGGACGGGATGGAGCTCCATCGCCGGCGAATAGCGGCTCGCCGGGACGGTACGCCCGAGTGCCTCGGCCATCGAACGGACATGGTGCGGGGCGCCTCCGCAGCAGATGCCGATGTAGCCAACGCCCAGGTCCCGCGCCGCCACGGCGAAATCGGCCATCTCGAAGCGGGTCAGGACGAAGGGGTCGAGACCGACGGGAAATGCTCGCTCGCCGTCGCGCTCCAGAGCGACGAAGGTGGGCTGCTCGGGAGTCGTCCGGTACGGGACCGGCTGCGCCGCGACGGGACACGAGACGGCTGCCCGCACGCGCTCGAGGATCGGCAGCATCGTCGCAGGGCCGCGCGAGCAGTTGAGCCCGACCACGTCGGCTCCTGCATCCTCGACCCCCTTGCAGGCCTCGTCGAGCTCGAAACCGTCGATGGTCGTGTCGCTCGTCGAGGCGAATGTGACGAGCGACTGCAGGCCGTGCTCGCGGATCACCTCGACGCCGATCAGCGCCTCGCCGAGGTAGTCGTTCGTCTCCGCGAGGATGAAATCGGCGCCCTCCTCGACCGCCCAGCCGACCTGCTCGCGGTACATCTCGCGG
>DASXRO010000266.1:0-1802 GCA_036506555.1 Gaiellaceae bacterium | reverse complement strand
TTCGGCGCGAAGATCCGCGCTCCCTTATGCGAACCCGCGATGATCCTCATAGATCCGCTCGGCCTCGTCGAGCAGCGGGCCGTCGGAGTCGACCAGGTCGGCCGCCCATGCGCGAGCCTTCTCGATCAGCTTCCGGTCCCTGGCCAGCCGGGCGAACTTGAGGTCGGGCAGCCCGGACTGGCGCGTGCCGAGCAGCTGGCCCTCTCCGCGCAGCTCGAGGTCGACCTCGGCGAGCCGGAATCCGTCCGCAGTCGCGACGAGGGCTTCCAAGCGCCGCTGGGCGTCCTCCGTCAGCTCCTCCTTGGGACGGGAGACGAGCAGGCAGTACGACTGTTCCGCGCCACGCCCCACCCGCCCGCGAAGCTGGTGAAGCTGAGCGAGCCCGAAGCGATCGGCCTCCTGGACGATCATGATCGTCGCGTTCGGGATGTCGACCCCGACCTCGATGACCGTGGTCGCGACGAGGACGTCGAGCCCGCCGCGCTTGAACTCGTCCATCACGGCGCGGCGCTCGGCCGGCCGGAGCCTTCCGTGCAGGCAGCCGACGCGGAACCCGCGCAGCTCGGCCTGTCGCAGGCGTTCGGCCTCCTGCTCGGCCGCGCGGGCCTCGATCGCCTCGGACTCGGAGACGAGCGGGCAGACGACATAGGCTTGCCTGCCCTCCCGCAGGTGCCGCCGCAGGCGCTTGTACGCCTCGGCGCTTCGCTCGTGCGAGACCCAGCTCGTGACGACCGGGCGCCGCCCCTTTGGGGGACGCGCGATCTCGGTGATGTCGAGGTCTCCGTAGACGGTCTGGGCAAGCGTGCGCGGGATGGGCGTCGCCGTCATGTGCAGCACGTGAGGAGTCGCTGCGCCGAGCGCCCTTCGCTGCTCCACGCCGAAGCGATGCTGCTCGTCGACGACGGCGACGGCGAGGTTCCGGAACTCGACGCCCTCCTGGATGAGCGCGTGCGTCCCGACGACGACGTCGGCCCCCTCGAGCTCGCCCTTGACCGATCCCGTCAGGAGCGCGGCTCGCACGCCGAGGCCGGCGCAGATGGGCTCGATGGTCAGGAAATGCTGCTCGGCGAGCGTCTCGGTCGGCGCCATGAGCGCTCCCTGGTGGCCCTGCTCGACTGCACGGAGAAGTGCGAAGAGCGCCACGACGGTCTTCCCCGAGCCGACATCTCCCTGGAGCAGCCGCTGCATCGGCCTCGTCCCGCCCAGATCGGCATCGATCTCGGCGATGGCATGCTCCTGCTCCGGCGTAAAGCGAAACGGCAGCGCTTCGCGGTAGCGGGCGATGAGCTCCCCCGCTTTGCCGAGGGCGGGCGCGACCGCGCCATCCTCGAGCGCTCGCCGCCGGCGGAGGAGGCCGAGCTGGAGGACGAGGAGCTCCTCGAGGGCCAGCCGAGCGCGCGCCTCCTCGGCGTCCTCGCGCCGGTCCGGCCGGTGGTAGGCCGTCAGGGCGTCCGCTCGCAACGGCAGCCTCTCCTGCTCGCGGAGCCCGGCCGGAAGCGCGTCCGGAAACCAACGCACGAGCGGAAGGGCGCGCTCGGTCAGCTCGCGCAGCTTCACGGTGGACACCTGCTCGCTCGCCGGATAAAGCGGGACGAGGCCGACCGTGTGCAGGCCGGCGCCCTCGCCCGCGAGCTCGTGCCGCTCGACCCTGAACGTCCCGCCGCTCTGGAGCTCGCCGTGCACGAGGAGGCGCGTGCCCGTCACGAGCCGGTCGGCCAGCCACGCCTGGTTGAACCAGACCGCGGTCGCCCGCCCTCCCTCGCGATCGACCACCGCGGCTTCGACCAGCTTGAGGTTGCGCC
>DASXRO010000265.1:0-1521 GCA_036506555.1 Gaiellaceae bacterium | reverse complement strand
AAAGCTCTCGTACATCGCGCTCTCGGCGCGCATCGCACCCGGCAGGCGGCGTGCGACGGCCTCGAGCACGACCATGGCCGGAAGCTCGCCACCGGAGAGGACATAGGGGCCGATCGAGACCGCGTCGGTGGCCAAGTGCTCTACCACGCGCTCATCGAATCCCTCGAAGCGGGCAGAGAGCAGCGTGAAGGCCTCCTCCTCTGCGAGCTCTTCCACGAGCTCCTGGTCGAGCTGACGCCCCTGGGGGGTCAGAGCGATGATCCGCCGCGAGCCGAGGTCGTCATAAACGGCCTCCAGCGCGGCGCCCACGACGTCCACGCGCAGGATCATCCCGGCGCCTCCCCCGTACGGCTCATCGTCGACCTGGCCGCCGGTCAGCGGCGTGAAGTCGCGGTAGTTCCAGAGGCGCAGGTCGAGCTCTGACCCGAGGACGGCCGCCAGCGGTCGTTGCTCGGTCAGCCACGAGAAGGCATGCGGCAGCAGTGTGAAGACGTCGATTTGCAAGGCGGCTGGGCGGAAAAACCTAGCTTTCGGGAGCGAACCCCTGCGCCACGAGGATGCGTCCCCGGTCGAGGTCGACGGCAAGCACGCAATCCTCGACGAGCGGGAGCGCTGTCCCCGTGTCGAGCTCGAGCACGTCGTTCGCCACGCCGGGGGCAACGTCCTGCACACGCCCGAGCGCACGGCCGCCTTCTTCCTCCACGGCCAGGCCGACGAGCTGGAACACGTAGTACTCGTGCTCGGCCGTCTCGGGGAGGATGCTTCGCGGCACGGCAAGCACCGCTCCGCGTTTCGCCTCGCGGTCGAGGCGGACGACGAGCCGGCGCCCGGCGCGCTTGGATGTGACCACCTTGGCCTGCTCTCCGTCGAGGAGGATGGGCGAGCCTGCCACGAACCGCTCGGGGTCCTCGCTCGCGTCCTCGACGACGAACGAGCCGTCGAGCCCGTGCGGCCGGCCGACGCGGCCGACCGGAACGAGATCGGTCACCCGACGATCTCGAGCAGAGCGCGCTCGTTCGAGCGGGCCCCGCTCGCGCGGACGATCGTGCGGAGAGCGCGCGCGGTGCGCCCCTGGCGACCGATGACCTTGCCGACGTCCTCAGCCGCGACGTGGAGCTCCAACACCACTGCGCCGTCGCGCTCGACCCGCTCGACGCGGACCTCGTCGGGCTTGTCCACGAGCCCCTTCGCGAGGTACTCGACGAGCTCGTGCACTAGAGGCCTTTCGCCTTTAGGAGCTTCTGCACGGATCCCGAGGGCTGGGCGCCCTTGGAGATCCAGTCGCGCACCTTGGCCTCGTCGAGCTCGATCGTCGAGGGATCGGTCTGCGGGTTGTAGCGCCCGACGATCTCGATGAACTTGCCGTCGCGGGGCGAGCGTGAGTCCGCGACGACGACCCGGTAGACCGGATTCTTCTTCGACCCGACACGGGCCAGTCTGATCCTCGCAGCCAATGCTTACCTCCGCTGTTGAGCCACTATGGATTGCAGGTTCGGCATCTTGCCGCGCCCGAATTGCTTC
>DASXRO010000264.1:0-15633 GCA_036506555.1 Gaiellaceae bacterium | reverse complement strand
CGGCGGGTGCTCGACGAGGTCGCCGCGCAGGTGCCAGAGTGGGGAGCGCGACTCGAAGCAGTCGTCGATTCCGGCCTCCCCGGACCGAAAGGAAACCGTGAGTTCTTCCTCTACCTCGCCGACGCCGCTTAGCCAGCCCCGGCCGGTGAGCCGCATCGCCGTCTTCACGCACGGAAGGCCCGAGACCATCGCCGCCGCGCTCGAGCGTGCCCAGGCATACGCGCGGGCCGCGGGCATCGAGGTCGTGGAGTCCTGCGCGGACAGTCCCGACCTCGTCATCGGCCTCGGCGGCGACGGGACGATGCTCCGCGCCCTGCGGGCGACGCTCGGCTCGCGCATGCCGGTCTTCGGCATCAACTATGGCCGCGTCGGCTTCCTGACGAGCGCAGACGGCGATCGGCTCGAGCAGGCGCTCGAGCGGGTCTTCGCCGGGGACTACCGCGTGGTCGAGCTCTCCACGCTCGCTGCGAAGGGGGAGGACGCCACCCACGCGGCGGTGAACGACGTCGTCGTCACGAGCTCGCAGCCGGGCCGCATGGTCGAGCTCGGCTGGCAGATCGGCGGCGAGGACCTCGGCTCCCAGCCCTGCGACGGGATGATCTGCTGCACTCCCTCGGGCTCGACCGCCTACAACCTCTCCAACGGCGGCCCCGTGATGATGTGGGGCCTCGAGGCGATGGCGATGACGTTCGTCGCCCCGCACTCGCTGCACGCCCGTGCGATCGTCGTGCCGCGCGGGCTCGACTTGACGGTGACGAACCGGACGAGCGATCTGGACCTCGCCGTCCTCGTCGACGGCCACGCGGTCGGCGAGCTCGAGGCCGGCGATTCGCTCTCCGTCGCGATCGCGGACGAGACCTGCCGCCTCGCCCTCCTGCCCGAGGTGACGTTCTTCAGCCGCTACCGCGAGGTGTTTCCGTAGTGCTTCGCAGGCTCAGGATCGAGAACTTCGTCCTCATCCGGGAGGCCGACCTGCCCTTCGGCGGACGCCTGAACGCCGTCACGGGGGAGACGGGCGCCGGCAAGACGATCCTCGCCCAGGCCATCGGGCTCCTGCTGGGAGCTCCGGGAGACGCGGGCTACCTCGGGCCCGGGGCGGAGGAGGCTTACGTGGAGGCCGAGCTCGACCTGCCCGAGGGCGTGCTCGGCGAGGAGGGGCTCGAGACGATCGCCGAGCTTCGCCCCGAGAGCGAGGACGGGCTCGTCGCCGCGCGCCGTGTCTTCGCCGACGGGCGCACGCGCGCGTACGCGTGGGGCCGGGCCGTGCCGCGAGAGGACCTGGCCGCCGTCGTCGAGCGGCTGATCGCGATGTCCGGCCAGTTCGAGCAGCGCCGCCTCGCTCGGCCCGCGTTCCAGCTCGACGTGCTCGATGCCTTCATCGGCGAGGAGCAGCTGCGCCGACGCGACGAGCACGCGCGCGCCTGGCGCGAGCTGGTCGCCGCGCGGCAGAGGCGCGACGACCTCGCGCGCGCGGAGGCGGGACGCGCGGAGCGACTCGCGGAGCTCCGCGAGCTCGTCGCGCGCACGGACGGCTTCCAACCGGACGGCGAGGACACCTTGCGCGCCGAGCGCGAGCGCCTACGACACGTCACGGATCTGGCGGATGCGGCCGCGGGCGCCGCGGAGACGCTCGCCCCTGAGCACTCGGACGAGGGTGCCGGAGAGCTCGTCGCGGCCGCAGCCGGGCGGCTGATGCCCGTCACAGGGCTGGCGCCCGAGCTGGCGCAGGCTTACGGGGAGCTGGGGGAGGCCGAGGTGCGGCTCCGCGACGTGGCCTCCTCCTTGCGCGGCTTCCTGGCCTCGCTCGAGGCCGAGCCCGGGCGCCTCGAGGAGGTGGAGGCGGAGCTCGATCGCATCGCCGACGCCCGCCGGCGCTTCCAGGCAGCGAGCTACGAGGAGCTGCTCTCGCGCGCCGAGGCCGCCCGGTCCGAGCTGGACGCGTTCGAGGCGGGCGTCGATCCGCTCGAGGCAGCCGAGCAAGCCCTGGCGGCCGCTCAGGCCCGGGTGGAGGACCTCGCCGCGGCGCTCTCGGCTGCGCGGGCCGGCGCCGCACTCCCGTTCGCCGAGGGGGTCGCCGCGGAGTTGCAGGGGCTCGGCGTGGGGGAGGGCGAGTTCCACGTGGAGATCACCGCGCGGGATCCGGGCCCGACCGGCCGGGACGGCGCCTCCTTCCTCATTCGCCCCAACCCGGGTCTTCCGTTCGCTCCCGCCGCCGAGACAGCCTCGGGCGGCGAGCTCTCACGCATCGCGCTGGCGCTGCGCGCGGTCGCGCACGCAGGGGCGGGCGAGCCCACGATCGTCTTCGACGAGATCGACGCCGGCATCGGCGGGCAGACGGCGCATGCGGTCGCCGAGGCGCTCGGGCGCCTGGCCGGCCGCGCCCAGATCGTCACGATCACCCACCTGCCGCAGATCGCGAGCGCGGCGGAGACCCACTTCCGCGTCGAGAAGGTCCCGGGAGACCCCACGCACACGCGCATCGAGCGCCTTTCGGAATCGGAACGGCGAGAAGAAGTCGAGCGCATGCTGGGCGGCGCGGAGTTCCTCGAGAAGGTGGCGCAACAGTGAGCTTCATCGAGTTCACGGGAACCGCCCGCCTCGACCGGCGGACGAAGCGCCTCGTCAAGCGCCTCGGCCCCGACGACATCGCCATAATCGATCACCGCGATCTCGACCGGGTCTCGGCCGAGGAGCTGCTCGAAAGCCGTGTGCGGGTTATCTTCAACGTCGCTCCTTCGACCACTGGGCGCTTCCCGAACGTGGGGCCGCTCTCGCTCGTGCGGGGCGGCGTCCGTCTGATCGACTGCCCGGACGCCGGGCTCTTCGAGGAGGTCAAGGAGGGGGAGTCCCTCGTCGTCCGCGGAGCCAGCCTCTACCGCAACGGCACGAAGCTCGCCTCGGGCCGCGCCCTGACCGAGGAGGAGTTGCAGCGCCTCCTGGCCGAACAGCGCGGGCGAGTCACCGAGGCGCTCGAGACGTTCGCCGAGAACACGCTTCGCTACCTGCGCGACGAGGCGAGGCTCCTCTCCGAAGGGGTGCAGATGCCGCAGCTCCGCACGAGCTTCCGCGACCGCCACGCGCTGGTCGTCGCGCGAGCGCCGGAGGCGAAGCGCGACCTGCGCACGGTCCGGACCTACATCCGCGAGTTCAAGCCCATCCTCATCGGCGTCGACGGCGGAGCCGACCGGCTGCTCGAGGCGGGCTTCAAACCGGACCTCATCGTGGGCGACATGGACTCGGTCTCCGACAAGGCCCTCACCTGCGGCGCCGAGATCGTGGTGCACGCCTATCCCGGAGGACGGGCACCCGGCCGTGAGCGCATCGACCGCCTCAGGCTCCCTTCGGCCGTCCTGCCCGCTCCCGGCATGAGCGAGGACATCGCCCTCCTGCTCGCGCACGAGAAGGGCGCCGAGCTCATCGTCGCCGTGGGCATCCGCTTCAACCTGACCGAGTTCCTCGAGCGCGATCGCGCGGGCATGTCGTCGACGTTCGTGACCCGCCTCAAGGTGGGGGAGAGGCTGGTCGACGCCCGCGGCGTCTCGGGCCTCTTCCGCGGCCGCGCGGGCGTCGGCGCGCTCCTCGCCTTCGCGTCGGCCGGCGTCGCCGCCATCGTCGCGGCGGTGGCCGTCTCCTCGGACCTCCAGCGCTTCCTCTCGCTGGTCGTCGAGCGGCTCCAGTCCGCGCTCGGCTTGTAGGGCGATGCCGTCGGCGTCCCGCGTTCTGCTCGCGCGGCGGGAGGACGTGTGGGCGCTCGTGGCGGAGCCTTACAACCTGCCTGACTGGTGGCCCGCGTACTCCGGCGTCGAGCCCGACCGACGCGGCCTGTCCGAGAACGCGCGCTGGACGGTCATGCGCAGCCGCACGCCCGGTTTCCTGCGCCGGCCGCGAGGCCGGGGGCTGATCGTCATCCGCCGTGTCATCCCGGGAGCCGAGCTCGCCTGGCTCGACGTCGCCCAGGACCTCGAGGCCGGTGTTCGGCTCGAGGACGAGGGCCGGGACACCCGCGCTACAGCCTTCGTCGAGGGGGCGTTCTGGCGCATCCTCGCGGAGGGCGCGAACGGGCTGCCGCGCCTCGCCGTCGCCCGGCTCTACGACCTCTGCCAGACTGCTGCCGAGCTGTAAGGAACATCCCGCAAATGTTCGATTTCCGCTACCACGTCGCCTCGCTTGCCGCCGTCTTCATCGCGCTCGCGGTCGGCATCCTCGTGGGCGCCGCGATCTCGGGCAAGCTCGGCGACGCCGAGGACGCGCTCACGAAGGAGAAGATCCAGTCCCTGAACGACCAGGTTTCCCTCCTGCGGAGCCAGAAGCAGAGCGTCGAGGCCCGTGGGCAGGCTGCTCAGAACCTGCTCGAGGCCGCCTATCCGGTCCTGATGCAGCAGCGGCTGTCGGGTAGGGGGTTCGCCGTCCTCTTCGTCGGTCCGGTGAAGGGGGACGTACGCTCGAGCATCGAGCGCACGCTCGCCGACAGCGACTCCGGGAGCCCCGTGCGCCTCGTCGCCCTCGACACTCCGATCGACCCGCAGGTTCTCGACGAGCGGCTGACCGCCAGCGACGAGCTCGCTCACTTAGCCCAGAGCGGCGACGACTTTGACGATCTCGGCCAGGCGCTCGGCCGCGAGTTCGTCGAGGGGAACGGAACGCCGACGTGGGGCATGCTCTCGGGCGAGCTCGTCCAGGAGCGGTCGGGCACCTCGTCCGGGACGGTGGACGGGGCGATCGTCGTACGCTCGTGGACGCCGGACGATGCCTCGAAGACGGAGACCAAGGGGACCGAATCGCTCTTCGAAGGGCTCCTGAGCGGCCTCGAGAAGACCGGCGTGCCCGTGGTCGGCGTGGAGACGACGTCGATGTCCGACACGGCGGTCGACGCCTACAGCCGCGAGGGGATCTCGAGCGTGGACGACGTCGACACCATCTTCGGACGGCTCGCGCTCTCACTCCTTCTCGGAGGTGCGCGACCCGGCCACTACGGCCTCCGGGACTCGGCCTCCGATGGAGTCGCCCCGCCGATCGAGCCGGTCACGACCACGACGAGTGGCTAGAGAACTCACCGTCCTCGTCGCCGCGCGGGACGAGGCGGAGCGGATCGGCGAGACGATCGCGGCGCTTCGTCAGGATTTTCCGCAGGCCGCGATCGTCGTCGTCGACGACGCCTCGAAGGATGGGACGGCAGAGCGAGCGGAGGAAGCGGGAGCGGTCGTCGTCCGGTTCACCAGGAGCGGGAAGGGCGAGGCGCTCTCCGCGGGCGAGCGCGCGGCCGCGCCCGGGCCGCTCCTCCTCTGCGACGCCGATCTGCGCGGCTCGCTCGCTCCGCTCGCCGCCGGCGACGCAGACCTCGCCGTGGCCGTCTTCGCGCGCCGCACCGGCGGGGGTTTCGGGATCGCCAAACGGATCGCCCAGGAGCTCATTCGCCTTCGCACCGGCTACGAGGCCCGGGAGCCCCTCTCGGGTCAGCGCAGGCTGAGCGAACGGGCGCGCGCGGCGTGCTTCCCGCTCGCCCCCGGCTTCGGCTGCGAGCTCCGAATGACCATCGACGCGCTGCGTGCCGGCCTTGCGGTCCGCGAGGTCGAGCTCGACCTCGGGCACAGACCGACCGGCCGTGACCTTCCCGGCTTCGCGCACCGGGGTCGCCAGCTCGTCGACGCGCTTCTGGCGGCAGGCCCTCTGGCCGTCAACCACCGCGGGCTCCGCCTCCCTCTGGTCGGCTGGCTCCTCGGCATCCAACGCGAGCCTGCCGTCGCTGCCGTGGCTGTGCTCGGTCTTGCTGACGATCTCTGGAGCGGAGAGGAACGCGGCCTGCGGGCGCACCTAGCTGCGCGGCGAACGACGGGCGTCCTCAAGCTCCTCGGAATCCCGCTTGTAGGTTTCGCAGCGACGGGGTCGCTTTCCGGCGGGGTTCTCGTGGGCGGCTGCGCCAACTTGATGAATCAGCTCGACACTAAACCAGGCCGCGCTCTGAAGGCGTTTCTGCTTGCGAGCCTCTTTCTTCGCGGAAGCTCCGGAGGGGGTTCCGCGAAATATGGCGTCCTGCTGCTTCCGTACGATCTGCGCGAACGCGTGATGCTGGGGGACGCAGGGTCTAATGCGCTGGGGGCCATGGTAGGCTTGAAGTCCGTGGAGAAGATCCACGGATGGGGTCGCTGGGTGGCCGTGGCCGCGGTCGTAGGAGCCAACCTCCTCGGCGAGCGCCGTTCGCTCGGGGCGCTCATTGAGCGCACGCCCGTACTGCGCGAGCTGGACGCCTGGGGAAGGGTGAAATGAGAGCCCGCCCGACCAAGTACGTCTTCGTCACGGGCGGCGTCGTCTCGTCGCTCGGGAAGGGCATCACGGCCGCCTCGCTCGGGCGCCTGCTGAAGGCGCGCGGCTTCCGGGTGCAGGTGCAGAAGTTCGACCCCTACATCAACGTCGATCCGGGGACGATGAGCCCCTTCCAACACGGCGAGGTGTTCGTCACCGAGGACGGCGCCGAGACCGATCTGGACATCGGCCACTACGAGCGCTTCGTCGACGAGAACCTCTCCCGCAACGCGAACCACACCTCGGGTTCGATCTGGTACGCCGTCATCCGCAAGGAGCGCAAGGGCGAGTACCTCGGCTCCACCGTGCAGGTCATCCCGCACATCACGAACGAGATCAAGGACCGGATCCGCCGCGTCTCGGAGGCGACGGACACCGACGTCGTCATCTCGGAGATCGGCGGCACCGTCGGTGACATCGAGTCGCTCCCCTTCCTCGAGGCGATCCGTCAGTTCCGCCGCGAGGTCGGCCCGGAGAACGTCCTCTACATCCACGTCACCTTCGTCCCGTTCATCGAGACGGCGGGCGAGCTGAAGACGAAGCCGACGCAGCACTCGGTCAACGAGCTGCGGCGCATCGGTATCCATCCCGACGTCGTCGTCTGCCGTTCGCACGAGCCGCTTTCCGCCGACATCCGCGAGAAGATCGCCCTCTTCGCCGACGTGCCCTCCGAGGCCGTCGTGGCGAACGCCGATGCGAGCGACGTCTACCTCGTCCCGCAGGCGCTCCAGGCCGAGGGGCTCGACCGGCTCGTTTGCGGCCGGCTCGGGCTGCCCGACGGCGAAGCCGACCTGGGCGAGTGGAACCGGCTCGCCGAGCGAATCGCCGAGCGCGACGGCGAGGTCGAGATCGCGCTCGTCGGTAAGTACGTGAAGCTCCAAGACGCGTATCTCTCGGTGCACGAGGCGCTCAAGCACGCCGGCATCCACCACGGGACAAACGTCCGCGTCCGCTGGGTCGACGCCGAGGGCATGAGCCTGGAAGAGGCTGCCGCCGAGCTCGAGCGCTCCGACGGCATCCTCGTGCCCGGAGGCTTCGGCTCGCGCGGCTGGGAGGGCAAGATCACCGCCTGCCGGATCGCGCGTGAGCGCGGGACTCCCTACCTCGGCATCTGCCTCGGGATGCACGTCGCCATCTCCGAGTTCGCCCGCAACGTCCTCGGCCTCGACGGCGCCAACTCCACCGAGATGGATCCGGAGACGCCGTATCCCGTCATCGACCTCCTCCCCGAGCAGAAGGAGATCGAGGATCTCGGCGGCACGATGCGACTCGGGGCCGACGCCGTCGACATCGTCGAGGGGACGCGAACCTTCGCAGGCTACGGCGAGCCCGTGATCCACGAGCGACATCGTCACCGCTACGAGGTGAACAACCACTTCCGCCCGCGTTTCGTCGAGGCGGGGCTCGTCGTCTCGGGCACCTTCCAGGAGGGAAGGCTGGTCGAGGTCATCGAGCTTCCCGACCACCCGTGGTTCGTGGCCAGTCAGTTCCATCCGGAGTTCAAGTCGCGCCCGACCCGGCCGGCGCCGCTCTTCCGTGAGTTCGTCGGCGCCGCGCTCGAGCGGTCGCGCGCGCGCTCCGGCATCGCCGAGACCGCCGCCCGCTAGTCCACCTCAGGAGGGCTTGACGAAACATCATCTGTGCCGCCCGAGGCGCGCTGACTCACCCCAACGCATCCGCGTTCAGAATGACGAGTCGCCCCCGTATTTAGATCAATACGAGGGCTCCCTGCGTCCTTGCTTCGGAACGACCAGCGCGTCCCGGCGACGAGTGACGTTCCGCCAATCCCTCCTAGAATCGCGGCCATGGCCGCGACCTGGGCGCCCGATGTCCTCGAGCTCTTCCTCGAGCTGGCCGCCATTCCGAGCCCTTCGGGCGAGGAGGCGGAGGTTGCGGCCTCGATCACCCGCTACCTGGAGCAGCTGGGGCTGGACGTCGAACAGGACCCGGCCGGGAATCTCCTCGCTCGGCTTCAGCCGAGCGAGGAGGGAAGGAACGGCGGCGCGCCGCTCTTCCTCTGCGCCCACATGGACACGGTGCCGCCGCAGGGCGCCATCGAGCCGGTCGTGGGCGACGACGGATTCGTCCGCAACTCCGCGGGGACGATCCTCGGCGCCGACAACAAGGCCTCCGTCGCCGTCATGCTCGAGGCGGCGCGCCTGCTTCTCTCCGAGCGGCGCCCCCATGCGGGTGTCGAGCTCGTCTTCACCGTTCGCGAGGAGACCGGGCTCCAGGGCGCCCAGGCCTTCGATCACACCCGCCTCGAGGCGCGCACCGGGTTCGTCTACGACTCGTCGGGCCCCGTCGGCGACGTCGTGCGCTCGTCTCCCTGGGGCCGGACGATCGACGTCGTCTTCAAGGGGCGGGCCGCCCACTCCGGTCTCGCGCCGGAGGAGGGGCGCTCCGCCATCGTCGCCGCTGCGCGGGCGATCGCAGACCTCAGACTCGGTCGCATCGACGACGAGACAACCGCGAACGTCGGTCGGATCCGCGGCGGAACCGCCCGCAACGTCATCCCCGACCGCTGCGAGCTCGCAGTCGAAGCGCGCTCGCGCGACCAGCGCAAGCTCGCGGATCTCGTCCAGGAGATGGTGGAGGGCTTCGCGTTTGCGGCCAGCGTCTCGGAGTGCGAGGTGGAGACGACGATCGGCGAGACCTATCCCGGCTACCGCTTCCGGCCCGACGAGCCGGTGTTTCGCCTTGCGTGGGAGGCGATCGAGCGCGCCGGCCTCTCCCCGCGGGCCGTGGACACGGGTGGGGGCGCTGATGCCAACGTCTTCAACGCGCGCGGGCTCGCGTGCGTCAACCTCGCCAACGGGATGATGCAGGTGCATACGCCGGACGAGAGGATCGCCGTCTCGGACCTCGAGCGCATGCTCGGGGTCACGCTCGAACTCGTCGAGCTCGCCCGGCATGCACAGAGCCCCGCCCACGATGAAGCCTGAGCCGCCGGAGCCGCGCTGGAGCGGCACGATGCGGCGCCCACGGGGTTGCGCCCGTATTTTCACTCAATACGAGCGCGCCCCCGCGTCCGGGCCTCGCACCGCCCATCGCACCCCGACGACGAGGCCCCACCATGGGCGGAACTCTTAGCCTCCGCCGCGGAAAGGTCACCGCGGTCACGGAGCGCCTCGAGGGCCTCGTACGCCTCGAGGTGGACGGCCGGCCGTGTGTCGCCTATCCGCGCCTGACGGGCCCGGTCGCCGTCGGCGACGACGTCGTGGTCAACATCCAGGCGGTCGAGCTGGTGCTCGGCTCGGGCGGCTTCGACATCCTCTACGCCAACCTGACGAGAGGCATCGACCTGACTGCGGAGCCTCAGACTCACGTCATGAAGCTCCCCTACACGCCGCTCCAGCACGCGGTCCGGCATGCCGAGGAAGAAAGCGCGCAACGCGAGGGGATCGACGGGTTGCCCGTCCTCTGTTGCCAGCTCCACAGCCAGGTCGCTCCGGCGTGCGCCGGCCTCGGCGGGGGCTTGCGGGTCGCGTACATCCAGATCCCGGGAGGGGCGCTGCCGGTCTCGCTGTCCGACTCTTTGCGGGCGCTGCGGGAGCGCCGGCTCGTGGAGGTCTCGGTTGCGGTCGGCGCGTGCATCGACGGCGACGTGGCCTGCGTCTCGACAGCCTCGGCTCTCGCCTGGGCCTCCGAGCAGGAGCTCGACGCAGTCGTGTGCTCGATCGGCCCTGGAATCGTCGGCACCGCCAGCCCTTGGGGTCACGGGGGCGTCGCCGTGGCCGAGGCTCTCATGACCGCACGGGCGATGGGCGGGCGTCCTCTCCTCGCGGTGCGGTACTCGGGCGCCGACGAACGCGAGCGCCATCGCGGCCTCTCGCACCACACCGGCGCCGTGCTCGCGCTCGCCGGCCAGGTGGAGCTCGGCTGGCCGCTCGGCCTCGATCCTCCGGACGGGCTCGACGAGGTCTCGCTCGTCGACGTGTCCGGTTGGGAGGAGGCTTGTGCCGGGCTCCCGCTCTCGCATATGGGCCGCGGGCCGGACGAGGATCCCAGGTTCTTCGCCGTGGCGTTCGCCGCCGGCCGCCTCGCCCGGGGGCTCCTCGCCTAGGTATCTTTCGCGGCCCGCTCATGCAGATCGGCGTCGCCAAGGAGATCAAGCCGGACGAGCACCGCGTCGCGCTCACGCCCGCGGGCGCCGTGGAGCTGCGGAGGCGCGGGCACGAGGTCGTCGTCGAAGCGGGCGCCGGGGACGGAAGTGCGCTCTCCGACAGCGCCTACGAGGCGGTCGGCGCGCACATCGGCACCGTCGACGAGGTGTGGAACGCCTCCGACCTCGTCCTCAAGGTCAAGGAGCCGCTTCCCCCCGAGCTCCACCGGCTGCGCGAGGGGCTCGTGCTGTTCACGTACCTCCACCTCGCGGCCGACGAGGCCCTGACGCGCGCGCTGCTCGACAGCGGCGCGATCTGCATCGCGTACGAGACGGTCGAGACGGACGACCGCCACCTACCCCTGCTCGCGCCGATGAGCGAGGTGGCCGGCCGCCTCGCGACGCAGATGGGCGCCTGGGCGCTCGAGAAGGCGCAGGGGGGACGCGGCATCCTGCTCGGCGGGGTTCCGGGGGTGCCGCCCGCGAAGGTCGTCGTGCTCGGCGGGGGAATCGTCGGCTACAACGCCGCGCTGATCGCGGTCGGCATGCAGGCGGACGTCTGGATTCTGGACCGGTCGGTCGAGCGCATGCGCGACCTCGAGATGATGCTCGCCGGCCGGATCACGCTCGCCATGTCGACCAAGCTCGCCATCGACGAGGTCGTCACCGAAGCCGACCTTGTCGTCGGCGCCGTGCTCATCCCGGGCGCACGGGCGCCGAAGCTCATCACCCGCGACATGTTGGGCACCCTGAAGCCGGGCGCCGTCCTCGTCGACGTCTCGATCGACCAGGGTGGCTGCTTCGAGACGTCGCATCCAACGACCCACTCCGACCCCATCTTCGAAGTGGACGGAATCGTCCATTACTGCGTCTCGAACATGCCCGGCGCCGTCCCCATCACTTCGACGTACGCGCTCACGAACGTGACGCTGCCCTACGCCGAGCTGATCGCCGACCACGGCGTCCGCGAAGCCATCTCCCGCAGCCCCGCGCTCGCCCGCGGCGTCAACGTCTACGAGGGAAAGCTGACCTACGAGGCCGTGGCCGAGGCGCACGGGCTCGATTACTCACCGCTCGACGAGGTTCTCCCGCTCGAGGCGGTCTAGGACGCCGGCTCTGCCGGCGGTTCCTTGGGCTTCTCGCTCGGCGTCAGCCTGATGACCGCGTAGGTGATCCCGGCGGCCAATCCGATGACGCCGACGATCCAGATGAGGATGCCGAAGAGCCCGAGGACGGTGTCCATGCCCGCACTAGAATAGCCTCATGCCGCGCGCCTGCGTCATCGTGCTGGACGCGGTTGGAGCGGGCGAGCTGCCGGACGCGGCCGATTACGGGGACGAGGGCTCGAACACACTCGCCAACGTAGCCCGCGTGGTCGGTGGGCTCGACCTACCCAACCTCGAGCACCTCGGCCTCGGCAACGTCGAGGAGCTTGAGGGCTGCCCGCCGCAGCCCCAGGCGCCTGCGCTCGCGGGGCGGCTCGTCGAGCGCTCGAAGGGCAAGGACACGACCACCGGCCACTGGGAGCTGATGGGCATCGTCACTCCGGAGCCGATGCCGACCTATCCGCACGGTTTTCCGTTCGAGATCATCGAGGAGTTCGCCCACCGCACCGGCCGGGGCGTGCTCGGCAACAAGGCGGCTTCCGGCACGGAGATCATCGAGGAGCTCGGCGAGGAGCACCAGCAGACCGGGAAGTGGATCGTCTACACGTCGGCGGACTCGGTCTTCCAGGTGGCGGCTCACGAGGAGACGATTCCGGTCGAGGAGCTCTACGCCGCCTGCGGCATCGCGCGCGAGATCCTGACCGGCAAGCACGCCGTGGGCCGCGTGATCGCCCGCCCGTTCGTGGGCGAGCCCGGGAACTACACGCGCACGCCGAACCGCCACGACTGGTCGCTCCGGCCGAGACAGCCCAACTACCTGACGCTCGTGCGCGAAGCCGGCGCTGAGGTGCACGGGGTCGGGAAGATCCACGACATCTTCGCCGGTGTCGATATCGACCACTCGCATCCGACAAAGTCGAACATCGACGGGATCAAGCAGACGGAGACGCTTCTCCGCGAGGTCGACGAGGGCCTCTTCTTCGTCAATCTCATCGAGACGGACATGCTCTGGGGCCATCGGAACGACCCGATCAACTTCCACCGCTGCCTCCAGGACTTCGACCGGCGGCTCCCGGACCTCCTCGACGCACTCCGCCCCAAGGACCTCTTCATCCTGACCTCCGACCACGGCTGCGACCCGACGACGCCGTCGACCGACCACTCGCGCGAGCACGCGCTGCTGCTCGTCTACGTGGAGGGCAAAAACGCCGCCGGAGCGGTGCACGAGGGCGAATTCGCCGACGTCGGCGCGACCGTCAACGCCTGGCTCGGCGGCAAGGCGCCCTCGCGCGGGATCCCGGGCGCGCCGATCGTCGAGCAGTGATCGCCTCGGCGAGCAGGACGCTGCGTCCCGCCGAGCTCATCCAGCGCAAACGCGACGGTGGCGAGCTCGAGCCGGACGAGATCGCCGAGCTCGTCCTCGCGTACGCGCGCGAAGAGGTGCCCGACTACCAGATGGCGGCCTTCTGCATGGCCGTCTACTTCAAAGGGCTCACGCCCGCCGAGACCCACGCCCTGACCGACGCGATGGTGCAAAGCGGCGAGGTCGTCGACCTGTCGCCGCTCGGGCGCAAGGTCGTCGACAAGCACTCCACGGGCGGCGTCGGGGACAAGACCTCGATCGCCCTCGGGCCCGTTGTCGCAGCCTGCGGCGTCCCGTTCGCGAAGATGAGCGGACGGGGCCTGGGACACACCGGTGGAACGCTCGACAAGCTCGAGGCGATCCCGGGCTTCCGTGTCGAGCTCCCGATGGACGCCTTCCTGGCGCAGGTTCGCGAGGTCGGGATGGCGATCATCGGCCAGACCGCCGAGCTCGTCCCCGCGGACAAGCGCCTCTACGCGTTGCGCGACGTGACGGCGACTGTGGACATCATCCCGCTCATCGCGTCGAGCATCATGTCGAAGAAGATCGCCGGCGGCGCCGACGCGATCGTCCTCGACGTGAAGGTCGGCGACGGCGCCTTCATGAAGACCCTCGACTCGGCGCGCGAGCTTGCGGAAGCCATGCGCGAGCTGGGCGCGCGAGCCGGTTGCGAGGTCGTCTGCGAGCTGACCGACATGGACCAGCCGCTCGGGCGCGCGGTTGGAAACGCGCTCGAGATCCGCGAGGCCGTGGCCACCCTGCAGGGCCAGGGCCCTGACGACCTCGTCGAGCTCGTCCTCGGCGCGACGGCGCACCTGCTGGCGCTCTCGGACCTGGGCATCGATCACGATGAAGGCAGGCGCCGGGCCGAGGAAGCACTCGAAGGCGGCGCCGCCTTCGAGGTGTACGAGCGCTGGGTGCGCGCGCAGGGCGGCGACCCGGGCGTCGAAGCGCTCCCGAGCGCGCCGATCGTCCGGCAGGTGCCGGCACCCGCTGACGGGTTCGTCCACGGCATCGCCGCGACCGCGATCGGAGAGGCCGCGCTTCGACTCGGGGCGGGGCGCCTGCGCAAGGAGGACGAGATCGACCACGCCGTCGGGGTCGTCTGCCTCGCCAAGCGCGGCGGCAGGGTCGCCGCCGGCGCGCCGATCGCCGAGGTCCATGCCCGGACGGACGAGGCTGCCGAAACAGCCGTCGCAGAGGTCGCCGCCTGCTACCGCATCGCCCCGGACGAGCCTGACGCGCGACCGATCGTGCTCGACGTCATCGCCTGACGGGAGGCGATGGTCGTGCCCGAGCTCCCGGAGGTCGAGACGATTCGCGCCGGCCTCGAGCCGCGCCTGACCGGCCGCCGCTTCGAGCACGTCGAGATCGCCGACCCGCGGCTCACGCGACCCGAGCCGCCGGAAGCGGTCGCGGCCGCCCTCGAGGGGGAGCAAGTCCGCGCCGTCGGGCGCCGCGGCAAGTATTTGGTTGTCGAGTTCGAGAGCGGGCGGCACCTCCTCATCCACCTGCGCATGACGGGGAACCTCGAGCATCCGGCGCGGGGCGGGCTGGCGGCCGACCCTTACCGACGTGCTGTTGTCAGACTAGACGACGGCTCGGACGTCGCCTACCGAGATATCCGCCGCTTCGGCACCTGGGAGCTTCTGGAGCCAGGGGAGCTCGACGGCTACTTCACGACGCGGCGGCTCGGAGGCGAGCCGCTCGAGCGGCGCTTCACCACTCGAGTCCTCGGGCGCGCGCTCGCGGGGCGGCGGGCGCCCGTCAAGGCCGCGCTCCTCGACCAGAGAGCCGCCGCCGGCATCGGGAACATCTATGCGGATGAGGCGCTCTGGCGTGCCCGGATCCATCCGCTCCGCCCGTCCGGAAGCCTGACCTCGGAGGAGATCTCGCGCCTGCGCACGGGCATCCGCGCGGCGCTCGAGATGGGCATCGCGCGCCAGGGAGCGACTCTTCGGGACTACCGCGATCCCGATGGAGCTCGCGGGCGAATGCAGGACGAGTTCCGCGTCTACGGACGGCTGGGCGAGCCGTGCCCGCGCTGCGGCACGCCGATCGAGAAGACGCGGGCCGGCGGGCGCGGAACCTGGTTCTGCCCCTCGTGCCAGCCCCTCCACCCCGGCTAGGATCGTACTTATGAAGCCCTGGCGGAGCGACTTCCGCGGTCGCATCGAGGAGCACGAGATGCAGAGCGAGGCTCTACGCGGGAATCCGCTCGGCGACCCCGATCGTCGGCCGCTCTGGGTCTATGTCCCGCCGGGATACGACGAAGACGACGCGCGCCGCTACCCGTCCATCTACGTCATCCAGGGGCTGACCGGCCAGATCGACATGTGGCGCAACCGCTTTCCCTTCCGCCGCAACTTCCCGGAGCTCGCAGACGACCTCTTCGCCTCGGGGGGCTCACCGCCCGCGGTCCTCGTCTACGTCGACTGCTGGACGTCGATCGGCGGAAGCCAGTTCCTCGACTCGCCCGGGACGGGCCGCTACCACACGTACCTCTGCGACGAGGTGGTGCCGTTCGTGGACGCGCGGTACCGGACGCTCGCCAAGCGCGAGCACCGCGGGATCGCCGGCAAGTCGAGCGGCGGCTACGGCGCGATGGTGACCCCGATGCTGCGGCCCGACCTGTTCGGAGGGCTGGCGACGCACGCCGGTGACGCGTTGTTCGAGGTCTGCTACCAGACGGAGTTCCGCGACGACGCGCGCACGCTACGCGACGACTACGAGGGCTCGTACGAGAAGTTCTGGGAGGA
>DASXRO010000263.1:0-2780 GCA_036506555.1 Gaiellaceae bacterium | reverse complement strand
GACGTCGAGCGAAGTCTCGCCATTGCGCTCGAGAACAACCTGCCGGGGGACGCGCGGCGAGGGTACGGGAATCTTGCTGAGGTGGTAGGGAACCAGCTTGGCGACCTCGGGCGCGCGTTCGAGCTTCGCGCCGAGGCTCTGCGCGTGGCCGAGCGCTTCGGCCTCGCGCAGGAGATCCACTTCTTCCGCGCGGAGCTCGCCATCGAGTGCTACTGGACGGGGCGATGGGACGACGGCCTCGAACTCGCGGACGGCCTCCTCTCCAGGGCGGAGGCCGGCTCACCGCACTACATGGACTCCGTGTGCTGGCTTGTGCGTGGGCGCATCGGTCTCGCCCGCGGCAACGCGGAAGCCTTCCATGACGCCGCCAAGGCTCTAGAGGTCGCGCGCCTCGTCAAGGACTCGCAGGTTCTCTATCCGGCCGTCGCCTTTCGCGCCCATGCGGAGCTCGCCGCAGGTCGAATGGACGAGGCCGGCGCGCTCGCCGACGAGCTTCTCTCCTCGTGGTCTGCCAGGCCGGAGACGATGCTCGACTCTCATTTGCAGTCGTTCGTGGATCTGGCCGTTGTCTTGAGCGCTCTCGGGCGGGGACGCGAGCTGATCGCGATCGCGAAGAACGCCAGGTTGCAGACCCGGTGGATCGATGCGGCGAAGGCGTTCGCCAGGCGAGACTTTCAGCATGCGGCGGAGATCTACGCCAAGGCTGGCTCGCTCCCCGACGAGGCACTCGCGCACCTGCGGGCAGCAGAGGCCCTCTTCGCCGACGGACGCAGAGCGGAAGGGGACGAGGAACTCCAAAAAGCGCTCTCCTTCTACCGCTCGGTCGACGCAACGGCCTACCTTCGCGAGGGAGAGACGCTCCTCGCGCGGACCGCATGATCGAGGCGGACGTCGTCGCGGAGGGCAAGCGTGTCCTCGCCCGCGCTGCAGACGGGCAGATTCCGCTCCGTCTCCTCGGCGGTGTAGCCATCTACCTGCGCGCTCCGAACAGGCTTGCGCCTCCATTCGCGCGCTCGTACGGCGATCTGGATTTCGTCACGGGCAAGAAGACCGCACGCGCGGCCGCCGAGCTCTTCCGCAAGGAGGGCTATGCGCCCCACGTGGCCTTCAACGCTCTGCACGGTCAGGAGCGGATGCTCTTCTTCGACGAGGAGCACGATCGTCAGGTGGATGTCTTCGTGGGCGCTTTTTCCATGTCGCACAAGATCCCGCTCGACGAGCGTATCGAGGTCGACCCGGTCTCCATCCCGCTCGCGGAGCTCCTGCTGACGAAGCTCCAGATCGCCGAGCTGAACGAGAAGGACGTGCTCGACACGCTCGCCCTCCTGCACGACCATCCCGTCGGGGACGCCGACGGGGAGACGCTCAACGCCGGTCGCGTCGCCGAGCTCTGTGCGACCGACTGGGGCCTCTGGCGCACGATCACCGGCAACCTCACCGCCTGCCGAGACATGGCCGCGGGCTACGAGATCCCGGATCGCGCGGCGGTGGAGGAGCGCGCCGAGGAGGTCCTCCGGCGGATCGAGGCGGAGCCGAAGACGCGCGGCTGGAGGCTTCGCGCCAAGGTGGGGGAGCGGAAGCGTTGGTACGAACTCCCCGAAGAGGTTGCCGGAGGTCCCTAAAGGTTGTTCAATTGCGCGCGAGGAGAGCGCAATGCGCCTGTTCTTCGCCACCGACATCCACGGGTCCGAGACCTGCTGGCGGAAGTTTCTGAACAGCGGCAAGCACTACGGCGCCGATGTCCTCGTGCTCGGAGGCGACATGACCGGGAAGGCGCTCGTCCCCGTCGTCGACGACGGGGGCGGTCGGTGGCACGCGACGCTGCTTGAGAATCGACACGAGCTAGAGGGGGAGGACGAGGCCGTCGCCTTCGAGGACGCGGTCCGCCGCCGCGGCTACTACCCGTTTCGCACCACTCCCGACGAGCTGGCGGAGTACGAGCGCGACCCGGACCGGGCCGACCGCTTCTTCCACGAGCAGATGCTCGCGACCGTGCAGCGCTGGATGGACTTTGCCGACGAGCGCCTCGAGGCGGCCGGCATGGAGGCGTACGTCTGCCCGGGCAACGACGACCAGTTCGACATCGACGACGTGATCGAGCGCGCGCGCCACGTTCATCTGGCCGAGGGACGCGTGCTGGAGATCGACGGATTCCAGCTCGCCTCGACGGGCTGGTCGAACAGGACGCCCTGGAAGACATACCGCGAAGAGGACGAGCCGGACCTCGGCACCAGGATCGGCGCCGTCGCGGCGCAGGTGACCGCCCCGCCGGAGCGGACGATCTTCAGCCTGCACTGCCCTCCTTACGGCTCAGGCCTAGACGACGCCCCGGAGCTGACCGAGGACATGCGCCTCAAGCACGCCGGCCATGCCCCGGTTCCCTGCGGCTCCAAGGCGGTGCGCGAGGCGATCGAGCAGTACCAGCCCGTGCTTTCGCTCCACGGACACATCCACGAGGCTCGCGGAAACACCCGTATCGGCAAGACCCTGTGCATCAACCCCGGGAGCTCTTACGAGCAAGGTGAGCTCCTGGGGGCCGTCGTCGACCTCGACGGCGGCAAGAAGGTCAAGAACTTCGTGCTCACTAGCGGATAGGAGGACGAATGGCGACTACCGTCGGCGACGTGTCGTACCCGAGAGACGAGCGCACGCTCTTCGCTCGGAAGGCGACCGGGCTCGTGCGCGGCTGGTCGGTGAGGGACGGGTTCATCTACGCGTTCTTCTCGATCAACCTCATCACGCTCGGGCTCTTCATCTTCTCGTACGCCGTCTTCATTCCG
>DASXRO010000262.1:0-3483 GCA_036506555.1 Gaiellaceae bacterium | reverse complement strand
AGCTCGAGGCCCACGACCTTGTCGAGCTCGTCGTCCCGGGCCGTCAGCATGATGATCGGGACGGCGCTGCGGGCACGTAAGCGCCGGCAGACCTCGAGCCCGTCCACCTTCGGCAGCATGATGTCGAGGATCACGAGGTCGACGTCGTTCTCGTCGAAGCACGTGAGGGCCTCCTCGCCGTCGCGCGCTTGCACCACCCGAAATCCCTCCCGCTCGAGTGGGAAGGCGAGGAGCTTCTGCACGGACTCCTCGTCGTCGACGAGCAGGATGGTCGTGTCCTGAGCCACTGGAACAAAGGATAGGCTCCGGCACGATGGCGGTATCTCCGCCACGGCGACGCCCGCGGCGCGGCTCGCTCGAGCGGCCCTTATCCGGCCGGATCTACCGCGCGGCCTGGGTCACCGCCGCCGTCCCCCTGCTCGTGGCCGCCTTCAGCCTCGGGCGACCGGTCGCGCTCCAGCAGCCACGTTTGCCGCCCTCCTTCGATCGTACGACTGCCGTCCAGTTCGCGACGGAGTTCGCACACCTCAATCCGGACCGGCGGCCGGGGTCCTCGGGCGCGGAACGCGCGACCGATTGGGTCGCCCAACGCCTCCGCGACTACAAGTTCACCGTCGTGCGCCAGGAGTTCACCGCCGACGTGCCCGGCCTTGGGCAAGAGCATTTCGTCAACCTCGTCGCCACCGCGCCGATTCGTCCCGGGCAGGCGGTCGTCCGCTCGCAGCAGGTAATCGTGATCATGGCGCACCGGGACAACCTTGGCCGCTCGCCCGGCGCCAACGACAACGCCTCGGGCACAGGGGCCCTGCTCGAGCTGGCGCGCGACGTCGGCAGTTCGTCCCTCGCGCATTCTGTCGTCCTGCTCTCGGAGGACGGCGGCGCCTACGGCTCGTTGGGCGCCGAGGAGTTCGCCGAGAACTCCGGCCTCGGCGACCGCCTCGCCGCCGTCATCAACCTCGACGCGATCGGGGGGAACGATGCGCCGCGCGTCGAGTTCGCCGGCGAGATTCCACGCTCGCCGACAGCAACGCTCGTGGCGACGGCCGAGGCGAGCATCGCCGCGCAGGCGGATCAGGAGCCCAAGCGGCCGAGCGCGGCTGCCCAGCTGGTCGACCTGGCCTTCCCTTTCACCCTCTACGCCCAAGGGCCCTTCATCGCGCACGGGACGCCCGCCGTCACCTTGACGTCTGCCGGAGCGCGTCCGCCGACACCGGCCGGGGACACCCCTCGCGCCCTCAATGCCGCGCGCCTCGACGAGATCGGCCGCTCGGCGCAGGCGTTGCTCGGCTCGCTCGACGCGGCGACCGACGTCGCCCAGGGCACCGAGTCGTACGTCTGGGTCGGCTCTCGCCTCATCCGGGGCTGGACGATCCAGTTTCTCTTCCTCACGGCGTTGATTCCGTTCCTCGCCGCCGTCATCGACCTCTTCGCTCGGTGCCGTCGCCGCCACATCGCGCTCCCACCGGCCCTCCGCAGCCTGGCGAGCCGTCTCGGTGTCTGGCTGTGGGTGGGCGTGTTGTTCGCCTTCCTCACGCTCACCGGAATCCTTCCGAGCGGTGATGCGAGGCCGATCGCCCCCGATACTGCAACCGCCGGCGACTGGCCCGTTGCAGCCCTCTTCGCCCTCGGCGGCCTCTCCTTCGTCGGTTGGCTCGTCGCGCGCCCGCAGCTCGTCCCGCAACGAAGCGTCACGCGCTCGGAGGAGCTCGGCGGTCACCTCGCAGCGATGCTCGTCCTCGGCATCGTCGCGCTGGTCGTCGCCGCGCAGAACCCCTTCGCCCTCCTCTTCGTCCTGCCCTCGCTCCACGCCTGGCTCTGGCTGCCACATGCGTCCGACCGTGGCCGCGCGGCCGCGCTCGGCGTGTACGCGCTGGGCTTTCTCGGACCGCTGATCCTCCTCGCCTCGTTCGCCTTTCGCTTCCACCTCGGGCTCGACGCGCTCTGGTATGTGCTCGCCTTGACGTCGATCGGCTACGTGCCGATTCCACTCGTGCTCGCCTTCCTCGCCTGGGGAGCAGTGGCGACGCAGGCGGGCGCGGTCGCAGCGGGCCGCTATGCGCCCTATCCCGAGGCGCACGAGCGGCCCAGGCGCGGCCCGATCAGGGAATCGATCCGCCAGGTGATTTTCCTCTCGCGTCGACTACGCTCAGAGCGGGGCCGAAGGACCGAGCCCGCCGAAGAAGCCGAAGCGTTAGAGGAGTAGATGCCGAAACTTCGCCGTCGCCTGGGGGCGACGCTGATCGTCGTCGGAACGCTTGCGATCGCGTACGGGGCGGCGGTCCTGTTCTGGCGCGATCCGCTCACCGACCTCTACACTCGTTACCAACAGCACAAGCTCGCCGGAGAGCTCGAGCACGCCTGGCCCGACTACCAGACCGGCAGACTGGGAGCCGACTTCAGCGGCGACGAGGCAGCACGCCTAGCGGCCCTTCGCGCCCAGGTGGCCGGCGCGGCCCGAGACTACCAGAGGCGCCTCGTGGACGGAAGGCCGATGGGCCGCCTGATCATCTCGCGCCTGGAGCTCAAGGTCATCTTCGTCCATGGAACGAACTGGGCCCGCGATCTCTCGAAGGGTCCCGGACATTACGAGCAGACGTCGGTGCCCGGGCTCGGGAGGACAACGGCCATCGCCGGCCATCGCACGACCTTCGGCGCCCCCTTCCGCAAGATCGACCGGCTCCGGCGAGGCGACCCGATCGTGGTCAAGCTTCCCTACGGTACGTTCCGCTACAGCGTCCTCGGCCACCGGGTGGTCAACTCGAACGACTGGAGCATCATCCGGCGGCGCGGGTTCGACCAGCTCGTCCTCTCGGCGTGCCACCCGCTGTACAGCGCGTCACACCGGTGGGTCGTCTTCGCGCGGCTCGCCGAGGTCACTCCGTCCACCGGGCAGCCGTACGTGCTCGCCGCCGGTGGATCGGCAGCCCGCTAGCCCACGGGGATGTAGCGCACCTCTTCGCCGGCGGGCACATCGCCCTCGCCGGCCTCGATCGCGACAAGCGCATCCGCGCGGCCTGCACGCGCGATCATGTGCGACTCCTGGCCCGCCAGCGGCTCCAGGTGGACGGCGTCATCCTCGAGTCGGGTCGTCGCGCGCACGTACTCCTCCCGCTCCGGATTGCGGCGGACGCCTCGCGCCAGGATTCCGCGGCGATATTCGGGCTGGGGGTCGGGAAGGCCCAGAAGCGCCTGCACGGCCGGGCGGACGAAGAGCTCGAACGTGACCAGGACCGAGACCGGATTGCCCGGCAGGTTGAAGACGAGGTGGTCTCGACGAACGCCGAAGGCGATGGGCTTCCCCGGCTTGACGGCGACGCCCCAGAAGAGCTCCTCCACCCGCAGCTTCGCCTGCGTCGCCCGCACGAGATCGTGCGGCCCGACCGACGCGCCGCCCGACGTGATCAGCATGTCGAAGCCGAGGAGGGCTCGCTCCATCGCCCGCTCGTGCTCGTCGGGGTCGTCGGCGACGACTCCGAGCTGCGC
>DASXRO010000261.1:0-14847 GCA_036506555.1 Gaiellaceae bacterium | reverse complement strand
CAGGTCCCTGACATCAACGCCCAGCTCGAGAAGGCCGAGGGCATGGGTGGCAAGACCGTCATGCCGCGGACCGAGATGGACATGGTGACGATGGCGCTCTTCGCAGACCCCGAGGGCAACGTCGTCGGTCTCGTAGAAGGCTCCTGAGCCTCGCGCGTTAGGCGGTCGGCGGGGCCGGGCTCCGCCCGGCCAGAGCCGACGCCGCCCAGCGCGTGAGGCACTACGGTACGCGGGTGCTCCTCCAGGGCACCCGCGTGCTCACCTGCGAGAACGGACTCGCCGGGCCGCTCTGCTCGCGTCTGCTCGCCGACCTGGGCGCCGACGTCGTCAAGATCGAGCGGCCCGACAGCGGCGATGTCACGCGCGGCTGGGACACGGTCGCGGGCGGGCTCTCGAGCGGCTTCGTCTGGATGAACCGCGGCAAGCGCAGCGTCGCTCTGGACGTCAAGGACCCGTCCGCACGGCCGGCGCTCGAGCGCCTGATCGCGGAGAGCGACGTCTTCGTGCAGAACTTCACACCGGGCTGGGCCGAGCGCGTGGGCCTGGACGAGCCGAGCGTGCGCGCCCTGCGGCCGGACGTCGTCTATGTGGAGATCTCGGGCTACGGGCCCGACGGCCCCTACGCTCAGCGGAACGCGTACGACCTCGTCATGCAGGGCGAGACGGGGCTCATCGCGCTGACCGGGTCCGAAGCGGAGCCGGCGCGGGTCGGGGTCTCGATCTGCGACGTTGGGGCGGGGAGCTATGCGGCCGTAGCCGCGCTCGCCGCGCTCGTCCGGCGCGAGCGAACGGGGGAAGGTGGTCACGTCTCGGTCTCGCTCTTCGACACGATGGTCGACTGGCTCGGCTACTTCCCGCACGTCTGGTGGCATCGCCGCGAGATGCCGACCCGAACCGGGATGCGCCACCCGCATTTCTGTCCTTACGGGCCCTTTCCGGCGGCCGACCGGCTGTTCGGCCTGGCGGTGCTGTCGCCTGAGCACTGGCGCGCGCTCTGCCTCGACGTCCTGGAGCGCCCCGACCTCCACGCGGACGAGCGGCTGGGGGCGAACGAGGGCCGCGTCGAGCACCGAACCGAGCTCGAAGAGGAGCTCGAGCGGGAGTTCGCGGCGCGATCTGCCGACGAGTGGCTCGAGCGCCTGCGCGCGGCGCGCATTCCCTGCGGGGCCGTGAACGACCTCGGGGCAGTCATGGAGCATCCGCAGCTCGCGCATAACCGCCTCGTCGCCGAGGTCGACTCACCCGTGGGCCCGATCCCGACGATCGGCAACCCCTTCCGTGTCGCCGGTGAGCGGCCCCAGCTACGTCCCGTGCCCGGACTCGGCGAGCACACCGGTGAGCTCGGCGTCGAGCCACGCTGAGCGGGCACCGTCGCGCGTCCACACGATCGGGAAGTAGGAGTCGTCCATCGTCATGTCGCCCACGCGGCGGTAGCGCGAATAGACCGGGTCGACCTCGAGCGGATGGAACTCCGCGGCGGCTGAGACGAGATGCGAGATCAGCGCGCGGCGGTGAATCGACGCGGTGTTGGGCCCCGAGCCGTGAAACGTGAGGTGATGGTGGAAGGAGGCGCCGCCGGCCTTGACCCCGATGGGGACGAGCCGCAGATCTTCACCCTCGGGAACCGACCTCTTCGCCGGCGCGAGCCAGTCGGCCGGAGCATGGAACTCGCCCCGGTTTTCAGGCGCGCGAGGCCAGCGATGCGACCCGGCCGCGTACGTGATCGTGCCGGCCTCCGCGGAGGTGTCGTCGAGCGCGATCCAACAGGTGATCATCTCCGGCGGGACGAGGTAGTCGAGGTAGCTCCCGTCCTGGTGCATCCCTAGCGACTTCGTCCACGGCGGCTTCCAGATGCAGTTGTCCTGGAGTAGGCGGACGCCGTCCCAGCCCATCAGCTCGGCGGCAAGCCGGCCGGTTTTCTCGGCCAGCACCTGTGCCGCAATCGCCGGATCGGCCTTCCATCCGTTGCAGATCTGCCGCGTCCGGTCTTCGGGATCGCGTCCGGGCACCCAGTTCACTTCGTCCGGCCGGATGCCGGTCTCGTACTCGCCCGCGAAGAGAGGCTCGAAGCGCTCGCGCAGCAGCTCGACGGCGCTCTCGGCGATGAAGCCCTCGTCAACGATGAGGAACCCGTCGCGCTCGAACGCGGCAACGTGCTCGTCGCTCCAGCTCTCGATCATCGCTTCCGCCGCTCCATACTATGGTCGCCAATGGCCGAAACGAGCGTACTGGCGGCGCCCGAGCTGGTCGCCGAGCGTATCGACGCCCGCGCGGGCGGTGAGAACTTCCCGGTCGTCTCGCTGCTCGCCCCCCGCTGGGCACGCCGGCACCTGCGTGCCATCTACGGCTTCGCGCGGCTGGTCGACAACCTCGGGGACGAGGCGCAAGGCGACCGGAGCGCCTTGCTCGACGAGCTCGAGCGCGAGCTCGACGGGCCGCCGCATACGGAGATCATGCGGCGGGTGCACGCGACGATGGACGACTGCAGCCTGCCGCGCGAGCCGTTTACGCGGCTGATCGAGGCAAATCGAATCGACCAGGTCAAGACCCGCTACGACACGTGGGACGAGGTGCGCGAGTACTGCACGTACTCGGCCGATCCCGTGGGCCGACTCGTCCTCGGCGTTTACGGGCGGGCAGGCGATGCCCAGCTGGTCGCGCTCAGCGACTCGATCTGCACCGGGCTCCAGCTCGTCAACTTCCTGCAGGATCCGCCGCGTGACCTGGCGCTTGGCCGCATCTACCTGCCGCAGGAGGATCTCCGGCGGTTCGGTGTGGACGACCGGGAGTTGGCCGGACCGCTGACCGCGCCGGTGGCCGCGCTCCTCCGCCTCGAAGGGGAGCGGGCACGTGCCCTGCTCGAGACGGGCCTCCCGCTCGCCCGGGCTCTGGGCGGCCGCCCCGGAATGTCCGTCGCGCTCTACGCCCGCGGCGGGCTCGCAGCGCTCGACGCCCTCGAACGAGCAGGATGGGATGTCTTCTCGGGCCGGCCCGCACCCAGCCGCCCGACGTTCGCGCGCCTCGCCCTCCAGGAGCTCTTTCGCCGATGACCGTCGAGCAAGCGTACGCGGACGTCCTCCGCATCACGCAGGAAACGGCGCGCAACTTCGCCTGGGGAATCCGCGTCCTTCCCGGCCCCAAAAGACGAGCCGTGGCCGCCCTGTACGCCTTCGCGCGTGCGGTCGACGACCTCGCGGACAGAGAGGAACCAGCGCGGGACGAGCTCGAGCGGTGGCACGCAGCCGTCGAGGCGCTGCCGACCTCCCCTGATGGCGACTCCGTGCTCGTCGCGCTGGCCGACGCGATGGGGCGCTACGCGATCCCCAAGGAGGCGCTCACCGACCTGGTGGACGGCGCCCTCATGGACTGCGACCGCTCCCGCTACGGGAGCTGGGAGGAGCTTCGGGAGTACTGCCGTCGGGTGGCCGGCGCCGTCGGAGTTGCGTGCGCGGCCGTCTATCAGCCTTCGAGCTGGGAATCTGCGCGGCCTCGCGCCGAGACCCTCGGCCTGGCTCTGCAGCAGATCAACATCATGCGCGACGTTGCCGAGGACTGGGAGCTCGGCCGGGTGTACCTGCCGCAGGACGAGCTCCAGCGGTTCGGAGTCGAGGAGGAAGACATCGCTTCGGGCCGCACCGGGCGCGCCTGGTCCGCCCTCATGGATCATCAGGCTGCTCGCGCGGAGACGCTGATGCGCGAAGGATTGGAGCTTCTGCCGCTGCTCGACCGGCGCAGCGCTCTCTGTGTCCGCAGCTTCGCGGGGATCTATCGCGGCCTGCTGGGCCAGATGAGGGCCCGAGACTACGACGTCTTCAGCGCCCGTCCGCATCTCTCCGCGGTCGGCAAGGTCCGGGCGGTGGCGAGCCTGTGAGGGCGGTGGTCGTCGGCGGCGGGCTTTCGGGCCTCGCCGCCGCCCTCGAGCTCCTTGCCGAAGGCCATGAGGTCACGCTCCTCGAGGCGCGGCCCACACTGGGAGGCGCCGTGCAGACGCTGCCCGAGCGGGAGGGCGACCCGGATCCGCCCCCGGACAACGGCCAGCACATCGCCCTCGGTTGCTTCACCGCCTATCTCGACTTCCTCCAGGAGATCGGCGAGGCGGGGTCGGTTCGGCGGCAGCGGCTCTCGCTGCCCGTGATCGCTGAGGACGGCTCCGTGGGGCTCATCGGACCGGGCGCGCTGACGCTCCTCCGGTACGGGCACCTGTCACTACGCGACCGGTCGAAGGTCGCCTCCGGGGCTCGGCGACTCGGGCAGCTCGAGGCAGCCGAGCACGACGGCGAGACGTTCGGGGCGCTTCTCCGCCGGCTCGGCCAGTCTCAGGTTGCGATCGACCGTTTCTGGGACGTGTTCATGCGTCCGGCCCTGAATCTTCGGAGCGAAGAGGTGAGCGCCGCGCTCGGCATCTTCACGGCGCAGACGGCGCTGCTCGGTGAGCGGGAGGCCAGCGACCTGGTACTACCCGCGGAGCCGCTCGGACAGATGCACGGCCAGGCAGCGGGTCGCGCGCTGGGCGAGAGGGGTGCCGCCGTGCGGACGAACGCCCGCGCCGTCACGCTCGAGGAGGACGCCGTCACCCTCGTCGACGGCGAGCGCGTCGAGGGGGACGGCTTCGTGCTCGCGGTGCCCCCGGCGGAAAGCGCCCGCCTCCTCGGAGAGCCGGCGCCGGCGCTCGAGGACTCGCCCATCGTCAGCGTTCATCTCCTCTTCGACCGCTCCCTGCTGCGCTTTCCGCTCGCGGCGCTGCTGGGGAGCGACGCGCACTGGGTCTTCGACCGGGGGCTCCTGACCGGGCACGAGCCCGACGGGGGCCAGTACCTCACGGTCGTCTCGAGTGGCGCGCCCGAGCTGCTCGAGGTCCGCGGGCGCGGTCTCGTCGATCGCATCGCCGGCGCGCTGACCGCGCGCCTGGGCCCCGCCGAGCTCCTCTGGTCACGGGTCAGCAGGGAGCCGACGGCGACGTTCGCGGGTCGCCCCGGGACCGCCGCTCTCCGTCCGGGGGCGAAAACGGGGCGCGCGAACGTGGTGCGCGCCGGCGCCTGGACCGCAACCGGCTGGCCGGCGACGATGGAGGGCGCGGTCCGGAGCGGACGGGCGGCCGCGGCGGCGCTGGGGGCGGCTGTTCATGAGAAGGTGGTGGCGTGAACGGCTCTCTTATAGGGATGCGCCCATCCCACCTCCCGCTTCCAGCGTATGGCGAAGCGTCGCGCGCGTGGGAGGCCGATCGTGCCGAGAGCGTGTCGGAATGAGCATCGCCGTCGGCACCGACCTCGAGCGTACGCTCGATGCCGGCGTCGAGCGCCTGCTCGAGATTCAGACGCCGGGCGGGTGGTGGGTGGGCGAGCTCGAGTCCAACGTGACCATGACCGCTCAGCACATCTTCTGGACGACGTTCCTCGGGCTTGCGGACGACGACACCGTGCGCCGCTGCGCCAACGAGCTGCTTGCCCGCCAGAAGGCTGACGGCACCTGGTCGATCTACTGGGAAGGCGAGCCCAACCTCGCCGCCACCGTCGAGGCCTATGCCGCGCTGCGCATGGCCGGCCTCAGCGCGGACGACCCCCGGCTCGCCGGGGCCCGCCGTTACGTGGAGGGCCAGGGGGGCATCGGCGCGGCCCGTGTCTTCACCCGTATCTGGCTCGCGCTCTTCGGCCTCTGGCCCTGGAAGGAGATCCAGGCGATCCCGCCCGAGCTCGTCCTCCTGCGGCCGGAGCTCCCCTTCTCGGTCTACGACTTCGGCTGCTGGGCGCGGCAGACCGTCGTCGCACTCTCGATCGTGATGCACTACCGGCCGGTGCGGCATCTGCCCGAGGAACGCCTCTGCCGCGAGCTCGACCTCGGCCCCGTGCCGCGCCGGCCCAGCGTCTGGAACCTCGCCGACTCCCTCCTGCGCTGGTACAACGGCCAATCCGTGCAGCCCGGCCGCGAGCGCGCGCTCGCGTACGCGGAGCGCTGGCTCATCGACCGCCAGGAGCTCGACGGTTCCTGGGGAGGCATTCAGCCGCCGTGGGTCTGGGCCCTGATCGCTCTCGCGTGCCGCGGCCACTGGCCCGAGTCGCCCTACCTCCGCCGGGGCATCGACGGCTGGAGGCGCTTCATGGTCGACGAAGGCGACCGCCTCCGGCCCGAGGCCTGCCAGTCCCCGGTCTGGGACACCTGTCTCGCGGTGGTCGCGCTGCGGGCAGCTGGTGTCCCCGCCGACCGGCCGGCGCTCGTCAAAGCGGGCGACTGGTTGATCCAGGAGGAGGTTCGCGCCCGGGGCGACTGGGCGGTGCGCCTTCCCGGAGTCGAGCCCGGCGGCTGGTCGTTCGAGTACGACAACGATCTCTACGCGGATATCGACGACGCCGCCGTCGTGGGCATCGGCCTCAACGAGCTCGGCATGGGAAGGCCGGCCGTCGAGCGCGCTTGCCGCTGGATCGCCGCGATGCAATGCCGCAACGGGGGCTGGGGCGCTTTCGACAAGGACAACGACGCGGATTGGCTCTACGACATCCCCTTCTTCGACTTCGGCGCCGTCATCGACCCGCCGAGCGTCGACGTCTCGGGCCACGCGCTGGAGCTTCTCGCTCGCGAGCCCGGGTACGAGGACGTCGTTCGCCGCGGCATCGGCTACCTCCTGGCCGAGCAGGAGGCGGACGGTTCCTGGTTCGGGCGCTGGGCAGTGAACTACGTCTACGGGACGGGCGCAGCGCTCCCCGCCCTCGAGGCGGCGGGCTTCCGACCGGAGCATCCCGTCATGCGCCGCGCCGTCGCCTGGCTCGAGTCCGTGCAGAACGAGGACGGCGGATTCGGGGAGGACTGCCGCTCGTACGACGAAGACGACGACGGTCGCGGCTGGCGTGGCCGTGGCGAGTCGACCGCCTCGCAGACTGCCTGGGCTCTGCTTGGGCTCGTCGCCGCGGGCGAGGCGCGCTCCGACTCGGCGGCGCGCGCCGCCGCGTGGCTCGCAGAGACGCAGCGCGAGGACGGCGACTGGGACGAGCCGTACTTCACGGGCACGGGCTTCCCGGGCGACTTTCTCATCAACTACCACCTCTATCGCACGTACTGGCCGGTGATGGCGCTCGGCCGCCTCAAAGCCGCTCTCTCGTGAGGGTGTACGTTTCCGGCGCGACCGGCTTCGTGGGAGGCCATGTCGCGCGCGAGTTGCGCGAGCACGGCGCCGACGTCCGTGACGAGCGCATCGACCTGCTCGATCGGCCGGCGCTCGAACGGGCTGTCGAGGGCTGCGAGGCAGTCGTCCACGTCGCCGCGCTCTACAGCTACGTCGCTCCGGCCGCCGAGATCGAGCGCGTGAACGTCGAAGGCACCCGCACCCTGCTTGCCGCGGCCGCGCGCGCCGGGGTCCGCCGCTTCCTCTTCACGAGCACGGCGGGAACCTGCGGGCCGGTGCTCGGCCGCCCGGCGACCGAGGAGGACGCGCCGCCGGCCTGGGAGCTCACCGTGCCGTACAAGCGCACCAAGCTTGCCGCCGAACGACTTGCCCTCGCGGCCGGCTCGATCGTCGTCAACCCGACGACGCCGATCGGCGACGGCGACACGAAGCCGACGCCGACGGGCCGCATGATCGCGGGTGTCGCCACGGGCCGGATTCGCGCGTTTGTCGCCACCACCGGCCTGAACGTCGTGGACGTCCGCGATGTCGCGCGCGGACACGCCCTCGCCCTCGAGCGCGGTGAGCCCGGCGAGCGCTACCTGCTGGGCGGCGCCGATGTCCCGCTCGGGGAGCTCTTTGCCGCGATCGCCGATCTTGCCGGCCGTCCGCGTCCCCGTCTCCGGGTTCCGTATGCTGTAGCGCTGGCCGCGGGCAAAGCCCGGCTCGTCAACGCAGACGAGGTGAAATTGGCTCGTTTACCCATGTATTTCAGCTGGGAGAAGGCTCGGGATAGACTCGGTTACACACCCGGCCCGGTCGAGCCCGCGCTCGCGCGCGCGGTTGCCGAGGCCCTGAGCGTCGACGGGAAGGGAGGCGCATGAAGTTTCCGCTTCGCAGCACCGTCCAGATCGGTCGCTACGTCGCGTCCCAGAAGGACAACGACCGCTACCCGCTCGTGATCATGCTCGAGCCGACGCTCGGCTGCAATATCGCCTGCATCGGCTGCGGGAAGATCCGCGAGTACGAGTCGAACAAGGCTCGTCTGACGGTCGAGGAGTGCCTCCACAGCGCGGTCGAGTGCCCGGCTCCAGTCATCTCGATCTGCGGCGGGGAGCCGCTCATCTTCAAGGGGATCGAGGAGGTCGTGGCCGGCTTCCTCGAGATGAAGCGGAACATCCAGCTCTGCACGAACGCCCTGCGCCTCGTCGACATGCTCGATCGCTTCGAGCCGAACCCGCGTCTCACCTTCGTCGTTCACCTGGACGGCATGGAGCAGATCCACGACTACATCACGGACTATCCCGGGCTCTGGCAGATCGCCATCGACGCGATCAAGGTCGCGCGAGAGAACGGCTTCCGCGTCACGACGAACACGACGCTCTTCAAGGAGACCGACGTCGAGGACGTCATCCAGATGATGGACTACCTCACCAACGAGGTCGGCATCGACGGGATGCTCGTCGCGCCGGGCTACCAGTACTCGCAGATCGACCCGACCCTCACGATGACGCGGGACGAGCACGAGCAGAAGTTCCGCCTCATCCGCTCGGCGGCCCGCAAGAACAGCTACCGCTGGCTCGCCAGCCCCGTCTACCAGGACTTCCTCACGGGCGAGCGCAAGCTTCCGTGCGCGCCGTGGGGCTCGGTGACGCGCAACCCGTACGGCTGGAAGGGCCCGTGCTACCTGCTGACGGACGGGATCTTCCCCACCTACCAGGCGCTCCTCGACGGAATCGAATGGGAGCGCTACGGGCCGGGGAACGACCACCGCTGCGAGCACTGCGGCATCCACTCCGGCTTCGAGCCCGCGGCGACGATCGCCACGACCTCGAGCGTGAAGGAGACCGTACGGAGCCTCGCTTGGACACTGCGGTAACTCTCGCCTGCGCGCTGAGGGTCGAGGAAAAGGTGGCGCGGAAGGCGGGCCGCAAGGCCGCCGTCGTCGGCCAGGGCGCCAGCCTGCCGCTCCCCGATGGGCGCCTGGTGTCCTTCGGCTTCGCCGGCGGCCTCGACGACCAGCTCGAGCCGGGCGCGCTCTTGACCGCGACCAAGGTCGTCGATCCCGACGGAAGGACTCTCTGGGAAGGCGAGCCCCTCGCTGTTCCGGGCGCCGAGCCTGTCGTGATCTGCTGGTCGCCCGACGGCGTGGTGAACGAGCGCGAAGCGAGGCGTGCGCTGGCCGAGCGCTCCGGCGCCGTCGCCGTCGACATGGAGAGTGGCGCTCTGGCGGCGACCGGTCGCCTGGCGGGTGCGGTTCGAGCGCTCTCGGACACCGGCGCACGCCCCGTCGGCGCGCTCGTCTGTGCGGGCCGCGCGGACGGGAGCACTGACTGGAAGGTCGTTGCGAAGGCGTTCGTGACCGAACCGGTGCGGTCGGTCCAGACGGCCCGAGACGCCCGCAGGGCGATCAAGGCCCTCTATCGCGCGGCGGAGGCCCTCTCGTGAGCAAGCGAGTGCTCGTTGCCGCGCCGCGCAGCTTCTGCGCCGGCGTCGTGCGTGCGATCGACATCGTCGAGAAGCTGCTCGAGCAGCACGGGCCGCCTGTGTACGTGCGGCACGAGATCGTTCACAACGTGCACGTCGTGCGCGATCTCGAGGCGCGCGGCGCGGTGTTCGTCGATTCGGAGGAGGAGGTCCCGGAGGGGGCGCTCGTCGTCCTCTCCGCGCACGGCGTGGCGCCGCAGGTCTACCGCAAGTGCGAGGAGCGGAACCTGAAGGTCGTCGACGCCGTCTGTCCGCTCGTCTCCAAGGTGCACGCGGAAGCCCGCCGGTACGCCGGCCGCAACCTCAAGATCGCGCTCGTCGGCCATGCCGGCCATGTCGAGGTCGAGGGGACGATGGGCGAGGCGCCGGAGGCGATTGTGCTCGTCGAGACGCCTGACGACGCCCGCAACCTCGAGCTCGAAGAGGGCGAGCAGCTCGCGTACCTGACTCAGACGACGCTGTCGCTCGACGACACGGCGGAGGTCGTGGACGTCCTGCGCGAGCGTTTCCCCGACCTGGTCGGGCCCCCGTCTGCGGACATCTGCTACGCAACACAGAACCGGCAGGACGCGGTCAAGAAGATCTGCGAGGACGCCACGGTTGTCCTCGTCGTCGGCTCCCGAACGAGCTCGAATGCCAACCGGCTCGTCGAAGTCGCACGCGCGCGCGGCGCCGAGGCCCATCTGATCGACGACGAGCGCGACCTCGAGCCGGCGTGGCTCGAGGGCCACGAGACGGTCGGGCTCACGGCGGGCGCCTCCTCGCCCGACCTCCTGGTCGACCGCGTCTTCGCGCGCCTGGCCGAGCTTGGCTTCACCGAGCGCGAGGAAGTGGAGATCGCCCGCGAGGACGTGTTCTTCCGCTTGCCCGCGGAACTGCGCTAAGTTCGGCGCGATCAACAGGAGCGCGCGGCGATGGCGGAGCTTCCAAGCGGCACTGTCACCTTCCTATTCACAGACATCGAGGGCTCGACACGCCTTCTTCACGAGCTGCGCGAGCGCTACGGCGAAGTGCTCTCGGAACACGCGCGGATCCTGCGCACCGCGTTCGCGGACCACGAAGGCCGTGAAATCGATACTCAGGGCGACTCGTTCTTCGTCGCCTTCAGGACGGCCAAGGACGCGTTGGCCGCCGCGGTCGCGGCCCAGCAGGGTCTTGCGGCCAATCCCTGGGTCGACGGCGGCCCTCCAGCCGTCCGAATGGGGATGCACACCGGCGAGCCGGCGGTGGCGGGCGAGCGGTATCTCGGCCTTGCCGTGCACCGCGCGTCGCGGATCTGCTCGGCGGCATACGGCGGGCAGATCCTCCTCTCGGGTACAACCGCAGACCTTGTCGCCGACGAGCTGCCGGCCGGCACGTCGCTCCGTGACCTCGGCGAGCACAAGCTCAAGGACTTCGAGCGCCCCGAGCGGGTGTTCCAGGTCGTGACCGACGGGCTTCGGGGCGACTTTCCTCCGCTCGCGACCGGCCCGGCATCGGCAGAGCTGGAGGGATTCAGTGGTCGTGAGGGCGAATTGGCCGAGGCCGCGGAGGCGGCCGTCGGCGAGCTACCGGCCAGACGGCGCATTCGCGGTCCCGTCAGGTTCGCGTCAGCAGTTGGCATCGCCGCGCTCGCCATCGCGATTTCCATCGTCGCTGTGCTGGTAGGGAGAGGAGGCGCCGGCGACTCGGACGTGTCCGGGACGGTCCCGTCCAAATCCGTCGTGCTCATCGACCCGACGCGGAACGCGGTTAGCGACTCGATCGCTCTCGATACCTCTCCGTCTTCGCTTGTTGGCCGAGGGGGTGATCTTTGGATCACGAACGCTGCCGACAAGATCCTGCTGCGCGTCGACGCCAGGACGCGAAAGGTCGTGAAAGCCATCGGGCTCGGCACGACCCCGCAGGCGGTGACGACAACCGCCGGCGCGGTCTGGGTCCTCGGCGACGGTTATCCCTCGGCTCCGCTCCTCCAGGTCACGCCGGCCACAGGCGACGTGACAGAGGCTGCTCGGCCAGACTGCTGCGACGGCGTTGGGCTCCTCGCCGGCGACGACCAGAGGCTTTGGGTCAGCGCCAGCGACAGCGCGACGATTCAACGCTTCGATCCTGAGAGCGGGCGCCTCGGCCCAACCATCTGCTGCGACGTTGGGCCGGATGCGCTCGCGGTCGGCGGCGATACCCTCTGGGCGGTCGAGCGGTTCGACCAGCAAATCGTCCGAATGGATCCCGACACAGGCTCGACTCAGGCGAAGATTCCACTCGGCGCTCCGCTTCCGCCCGGGCGTAACTTTCTCGGCAGTGAGGTCCTGTCCGCCGCGGTGGCGAGCCAAGCCGGCGCATGGGTTCTCGATTCGGCCGGCGGCCAGGTGTGGCAGATCGACCCCGTGCAAAACACCGTTGTGCGGACGATCTCGGTCGGAGCCGGGGCGAAGGCGATTGCACTCGGCTTCGGCTCGGTTTGGGTGGCGAATCCAGTCACCCAGACCGTTCTTCGCATCGATCCCTCGTCGGGTGGCGTGATCCGACGAATCAAGGTCGCAGCGCGGTTGGCTGGCATTGCCACCGCCGGAGGAGCGGTCTGGGTCGCCGTGGGATGACGGAGACGATCGGGCGCGAGGACGTTTTCTTCCGGCTACCCGCCGAACTGCGCTAATTTCCGTCGATGGCAGTGAACGTTGCCTATCCCGGGCGCGACGGCGCGCACTCCGCGGCAGCCTGCGACCGGCTCTTCCCCGACGGCGCTGACCTAGTCCCGCTGCCGAGCTTCACTGCCGTGGTGGAGGCGGCCAGCGAGGGGTCGGTGGCCTTCGGCGTTCTCCCGATCGAGAGCTCCCTCACCGGCCCGGTCAACGAGACGCACGACCTGCTCTACGACTCGCCGCTCTCGATCACCGCCGAGACCGTCCTCCCGATTCGTCATTGCCTCGTCGGGCGCGAGAACGTGCCGCTCGAGGAGATCCGCGTCGTTCGCTCTCATCCGGCCGCGCTCGACCAGTGCCGCCGTCTGCTTGCCGCCATGCCGTGGGCCACGGCGATCGCCGCCGCAACGACGGCTGACGCGGCGCATCAGGTCGCCGAGCACGGTGATCCCGAGGAGGTGGCGATCGCGAGCGAGCGGGCGGCGATCGCCTACGGGCTGGTGGTGATCGCGGGCGACGTCGGAGACCACCCCGAGGCCTACACCCGCTTCGTCTCCGTCGCCCCGTACACGAGGCTCGACCGCGAGAGCGAGGCCTGGCGCACGGCGTTCTCCTTCATCACCGATCACAGGCCGGGCGCGCTGCACCGCGCCATCGAGCCGTTCGGGCGGCACTCCCTCGACCTCGTCCAGCTTGTGTCGCGACCGATTCCCAAAACGCCCTGGCGCTACCGCTTCGACGCGGTCCTCGCCGGACATCCCCTCGATCCCATCGTCGGCGAGACGCTCGCCGAGGTCGGCGGCCTCACGCGCGAGCTACGGGTCTTCGGCTCGTACCCGGCGCACCAGTAAAGCGTGGCGCCGGTCGGGACGCGACGCCCGGGCAAGCGCCGATGATCACTTGACTCACGTTTTCGTCTCGAATTAGTCTCATTTGTTCTTTTCAGCGGTTCCTCGCTCTTGAGGGAAGGAGGCTCATATGGGCCGACTCGCTTTGCCGCGTGCGCTTCTCGCTGCGCTGGCCGTAGCCTTTGTCATCGTGCCTGCGGGCGCGCTCGCTGCCAGCCCGGAGATTTTCCATGTCAATTTCATGGACACGGAAGAGGATGTCGACGTCTGCGGCATCACGGTCGACATCGTTTCGGAGGGGGTGTTTACCGACAAGGCCTTCTTCGACAAGGAGGGCAATCTCGTCAGCTTCATGTCGACAGCCTCGGCGAGGTCCACGCTCACTGCCGAAAACGGGAAGTCCGTGATCATCTCGAACGCGGGATCATTCACTGAGGGAGAGGCCTCTCGTGGACGAGGAGGCGGGCACAATTACCTTCGTCTTTACTTTTAAGGGCCTGCCCGAATCCATCAAGACGGAGCATGGCCAGATGCTGCTCCGGGACGCTGGAATCGCCACATTTATGGACACCTTCGACCTGGACACTGAGGAGTTCATCTCCTCCGACGTCATCATCAAGGGGCCCCACCCCGAATTGGAGAGTGACTTTACGCTCTTCTGCGATGTGATTACGGAGGGGCTCACGTAGCGCGGCCGACGACAAATCGCATTGACCTTCGCAGGCCCGCCTCGCAGCGGCCCTGCGGCCCGCCTCGCAGCGGCCCTGCGGCCCGCCTCGCAGTGGCCCTGCGGCCCGCCTCGCAGCGGCCCTGCGGCCCGCCTGGACGATAAAAGCAGTCCCTCAGTAGAGAGCGGTCGCCAGCCGGCGACGATAGCTCTCGGCGAGCGGGTCGTCCTGGCCAATGTGGTCGAAGATGGCGATCATGACCTGACGGATCCGCTCGCGCCGCGCCCCGTCCGCGTCATCGACCTGAGCGAGCAGCCATTCGAGAGCGCGCTCGTAGTCCCCTTCGGCAAGCGGGCCGAGGATCTCGGGGAACTCGCCGCTCTCCTGGAGCTCGCCCAGAAGGCGCTCGCCTTCCGAAGGGCCGATTAGCGCCTCCAGGAAGCTCGCGACCGCCTGAGCCGGCTGCGCCCCCGTGAACTCGCTCACGACACGGCCGTCCTTGAACGCCTTGACGGCCGGGATGCCGCGGATCCCGAACTGCTGGGCGAGCGCGGGGCTCGCGTCCACGTCAACCTTGGCGAGGACGACCTGGCCGTCGCGCTCGGCCACCGCCTTTTCGATGACAGGCGAAAGCGCATGGCAGGGGCCGCACCAGTCGGCCCAGAAGTCGACGACGACGGGCACGCTCCGCGAGCGCTCGACGACTTCGGACTCGAATGTCGCTTCAGTGACGTCCATCAGAAGACCTCCGCTACGGCTCGCACGAAGCCGGGTAGCGTCTCCAGCGTATAGCCGCCTTCGAGGACGAGCGCGACGCGTTCGCAGAGGCCGCGAGCGCGCCGGGCGAGCTCGGCGAAGCCCTCCTGGCTGACGAGCATGCCGCCGAGGAGGTCGCCCGCGCCGGCGTCGAAGCCTGCCGAGGCGAGGAGCAAATCCGGCTCGAACGCCGCGATCGCGGGCTCCACGACCCGCTCCATCGCCTCGACGTAGTGCTCGTCGCCCGAGCCGGCGTCGAGCGGGACGTTGATCGTGGTCTCGTTCCCCTCACCCGGGCCGCCGCTCCCAGGCCAGAACGGCCACTGGTGCAGCGACACGAAGAGCACCGATGGATCGCTCCAGAAGATGTCCTG
>DASXRO010000260.1:0-11986 GCA_036506555.1 Gaiellaceae bacterium | reverse complement strand
CTGAAGGGACCCGCGTTTGGGGGGCGAATTCGTGGGTGTGGAGCGGGCCGAGGCGGAGGCGATTCTTGATGGCGATCGGGAGACGGCGGTCGCGTTGCTGCTGCGGCTGGACGAGCTGGTGGAGGCGAACCGGCGTCTTGAAGCTCGGGTCGGTGAGCTTGAGCAGCGGCTGAGCCGCTGCTCGCGTAATTCCTCGCTGCCGCCCTCGCAGGATCCGCCCTCGGCGCCGCCGCGGCCGCGCAGGTCAGGCTCGAGCCGAGCTCAAGGCGGCCAGCCCGGGCACGAGGGCACGAACCGGCGGCTGCTTCCGCTCGCGCGGGTCGATGAGGTGGTCGAGCACTGGCCGGAGCGCTGTCAGGCCTGCGCGCATGTCTTCGGCGAGGACGAGCGCATCGACGCGGCCGCCGTGCAGCGTCACCAAGTCTCCGAGTTGCCGACGATCGCCGTGACGGTGACTGAGCATCGCCTGCATCGCCTGCGCTGTCCCCACTGTGCCGCCGAGACGCGTGCCAAGCCGCCGGCCGACCTGCCGCGTGGCTCCTTCGGGCCGCGACTGCAGGCGGCCGTCACCACGCTCGCGGTCAGGAACCGTGTCTCTCGCCGCGACAGCGCCGAGCTGATGCGCGAGCTGTTTGCCGTCGAGCTTGCGACCGGCTCGGTCGACGCGATCGTGCAGCGTGTCGGCGAGACGCTCGCAGAGCCGCACGCCCAGCTTCAAGCGCAGATCCGCTCCGCCGCGGTCGTCAACATCGACGAGACCGGCTGGCGGACAGCAGGCGAGCGGCGCACGCTGTGGGGCGCTCTCACCGATCGGGCTGCGCTCTTCCGGATTGCCGCCGGCCGGCACCAGCAGGAGGTCAAGGCGTTGCTCGGCGAGGACTTCGCGGGCATCGTCTGCTCGGATCGCTGGCGGGCTTACGACTATCTCGACCCCGAACAGCGCCAGCTGTGCTGGGCGCACCTCCTCAGGGACTTCACCGCCCACAGCGAGGGCCTCGCCGCCCAGAAGCAATTCGGCGAAGCCGGCCTCACGATCACAGCACGGCTATTTGCCGCCTGGGATACCTACCAGCACGACAGCGACCGCGCCCGCCTCCGCGAGCAGATAGCGCCGCTCCAGGCCGAGCTCAAGGCGCTGCTCGAGCGGGCGACGCGCAAGAGCACCAAGACCAAGTACCACCGCCAGTTCGCAAACAACCTGCTCAAACGCTGGCCCGCCCTCTGGACCTTCACCATCGCCGACGGCGTCGAGCCCACCAACAACCACGCGGAACGCGGCCTCCGCGGCGCCGTCATCTACCGCAAGCTCTCGCTCGGCAGCCAATCCGACCACGGTGAACGCACGATCGAACGGCTGCTCTCCGCCTCGGTCAGCTGCCGCCTCCAACGACGCTCGCTCTTCGCCTATCTCACCCAGGCTCTCAACGCCAACATCCGAGGCGATCCCATCCCGCTTCTCGCCTGATCGGCCGGGGTCTGAACGCTTACCAGAAAGTGCCGTTTTGCAGGGACTTCGATGGGCGGTACTGGGCTCGAACCAGTGACCCCCAGCTTGTCGAGCTGGTGCTCTCCCAACTGAGCTAACCGCCCTTGCGGCGGCCAGTTTAGCGAAGCCGAACCCGGTGCCCTAAGAAGCGCAGCGGGTTCGTGAGCCTCCCCTGCACCCAGACCTGGAAGTGGAGATGGACACCCGTGCACGAGCCCGTGCAGCCGGCGCGGCCGATCAGCTGGCCCTCAGCGACGCGCTCGCCGCGCTTCACGAACGCCCGGGCGAGGTGAGCGTACATCGTCACGATCCCATGGTCATGCCGGATCTTGATCACGAGGCCGTAGCCCTCGTAGTTTCGCAGCCAGCCGACGGCGACGACTCGGCCCGAGAGGGCCGAGTCCACCCTTGTGTGCGCCCAGCCTTCGATGTCGATGCCCTCGTGCATCCGTCCCCAGCGCATGCCGAACGGCGATCCGAGATTGCCGTTCAGCGGAACGACGAAGAGCTCCCGGTCGGGGACTTTGGCCACCGGCTCGGTCAGTCGGGCCCCGGCCGCTTGAGCGAGAAGCGCCGCGAGAACAAGCCCCGCGGCCGCTGTGCGGGCGAACACGGCCGGGGAGTTTAGCCGTGCAAGCCGCCTACGTCGCCGGTCCAGAACTCGACCACGTTGCCGTCCGGATCCGTCACGTAGACGGCCCGCGAATGGCCGAAGTCGTCCTCGGTGACCTGCAGCCCGCATGCCCTCAGGCGTTCGACGGTCGCGTCGTAGTCCTTCTCGTCGATGTGCAGCGCGTAGTGGACGTGCACGCCACCGCGTCCACCGGCGACCCCAACCTGGGGCTTCCAGAGGCCGATCCGGGTCTGCTTGCCGGCCATCACCCAGATCGCGTCCCGGTGCTCCCAGCGCTCCACCACGGGCAGCCCCAGAAGCTCCGCGTAGAAATGCTCCGCCCGCCCGAGATCGACCACTTCGAGGACGAGCTCGTTGACGCCCGTGACGGGGATCACGGGGAGCTACGCACGCGTACCTCGCCCCTCGACAGGACGATTCCCTGCGAGCGCAGGTAGTCGTCCAGGGGGTGGGCGAGCCTATGCGAGAACGCGACGGTTATGTGGTTGGTGTCCTTGTGAGTCGGGATGCCGTCCACCATCGCGGGGCAAATCCCGTCGGGACAGATGAGCTCATCGAGGCTGACCGAGGCCACGTCCGGCAGTCTGCGCCAGAAAGACTCGAGCGCCACAGTGCCCGGACGATTGACCGCGGGGGCCGCGCAGGCCTCGGGATCGGAACCCGTCGCGAGGCACTCGACCATCGACTTGCTCGTCTCCGGCAGCGGTTCGATGATCACCACGCGTCCGACAAGCGGTCGCAGATCGGCGAGGAAATCGCCGGTTCCGCGGGTTACGCTCCGCAGCCAGCCGGGACCGCCCGGATCGACGACGTCGTCCCCGATCCGCAGCGGACGCCTCACGATCGAACGCGAGACAAGGATGACGATGTCGGGATGCGTCCTGGCGGCAACCTGGAGCGCTTCGTGACGGATCGTCTCGCAGTCGAGCAGGCCTCCGCCCGCGGTCGCCTGCACCCGAGGCCACGGACAGCCCGACTCGATGGCGGGAACAAGCAACCACCCCTGCGCGTCGGCGAGATCCGCCAGCGCGGGGTAGAGGTAACGCGCGTGCGAGTCGCCCACGAGCAGCACGGTCCGCCCGTGGCCGCCGCCCGCCGCGACCGTGACGAGCTTGCCAGGATCGGCATTGGTCTTCTCCAGGAGAGCCTCGGCTCGAGCATTCACTTGCAAGACCGCGGGGAAGAGGAGGGCGACGACGACGGCGAAGACGACGCCGCACGCCGCCACCAGTCGCTGGCGGGGGAAGGTGCGGAGGCCGACGCGACCCGCCGGCTTCTCGATGAGGTAGAAGGTGGCGCTGGAGAGCGCGAGCGTCACCGCGACGACGATCGGCGCGCGAACGAGCCAGGCGTGAGGAAGCACGCCTGCGTCGTCGCCGACGATGATCACGGGCCAGTGCCAAAGGTACGCGGCGTACGACCAGCGCCCGACGTACCGCGCAGGCGCCCAGGCCAGCCCTCGCCCCGCCGGCGAGCTCGGCGCCATCTCGAGCCCAAGGATGAGTAAGGCCGTCCCGAAGGCGGCGGCGACGCCGTGCCAGTACGCGGAGCTCGTCCCGAGCAGCGGACTTCCGGCCGCCAGAATGAGGACTAGTCCGCCGGCCGCGAGAGTCGCCCCGCCGGGCCGCGTAGACCGTGAGGCTCTCGCGCTCTCGGGTCGCTCCCAGCGCAAGCAGAGAAGCGCCACTGCCGCCCCCAGCAGCAACTGGTAGGCACGGGCGGGCGTACCGAAGTACGAGGCCATCGGATTGCCGGCGGCGAGGACGCCCGCGTAGATCACTCCCGCGAGCGCCAGCCCGCCGGCGGCAACGTCCAGCCGCAACCGGTACCGGCGCGCGAGCAGGACGAGCCCCAGCACGAGCGCCGGCCAGACGAGATAGAACTGCTCCTCCACCGACAGCGACCAGTAGTGCTGGACCGGGCTCGGGTGCGCCTCCTCCGCGAAGTAGTCCTGAGACTGGGCGAGGAAGAACCAGTTGGCGAAGTAGAGCGCGGAGGCGATGAAGCCGCCGCGGTTTTCGGACACCGCCACCGGCGAGGCGACGAGCTCGTACGCGACCGCGGTGACGAGCAGCACGACCAGCGCCGCGGGCAGCAGACGGCGGACCCGGCGAGCGTAGAAGGCCACGAAGCGGAGCCGCCCGGTGCCGAGGAGCTCACGAACGAGGAGCGAGGTGATGAGGAAGCCCGAGAGGACGAAAAACACGTCCACGCCGGTGTAGCCGTGGCCGAATGACGGCATTCCGGCGTGGAAGAGGATGACGAGGAGGGCCGCGACGGCCCGAATCCCGTCGAGCGAGGGTCGATGCTCGAAGGGAAGGGGCGGAGACCGCCGGTCGAGCGCTTTCCCTCCAGGGGCCGTCGAGGTGATCGGCCGGGTGGCCAACGGCCGCGAGTCTAGCCTCTCTCGGCGGACGGCTCAGACCACTCGTTCGAGCGGCGCGTAGTCGAGCATCAGCCGCCGCTCGACGCCGTCCTCGGCGAACCGGACCGTCACCGTCCCGTCCGCGTCCATCCTCGTCACCACTCCCTCGCCCAGGGTCGAGTGCCGCACCGAGTCGCCGGTGGAGAGATCGGGCGCATTTCGGCGCACGGCGACGGTGGGCGCCCCGTAGCCCGACCAGGAGGTCGGCCGCAGGCGGTCGCGCTCGATCTCCTCCTGAGGCAGCTCGTCGAGGAAGCGGCTCGGCAGGTTGAACCCTCGGGAGCCCCACAGCGACCGCGAGGAGGCATGCGTCAGCGTGAGACGTCCCTTGGCGCGCGTGAGGCCGACGTAGGCGAGGCGCCGCTCCTCCTCGACCCCCTGCTCTTCGATCGAGCGCGCATGCGGGAAGACGCCCTCCTCCATGCCGATGAGGAAGACGGCGCGGAACTCGAGCCCCTTCGCGTTGTGGAGGGTCATCAGCGTGACGAGACTGCGCTCACCGGAGAGCTCGTCCTGGTCGGAGAAGAGAGAGATCTGCTGCAGGAACTCCGACAGGGTCGGCTCCTCCGCCTGCTCCTGGTACTCGCGGGCGACGCCGACGAGCTCGCCGAGGTTCTCGATCCGGCCCTGGGCCTCGACAGTGCGCTCGGCCTCGAGCGACTCGAGGTAGGCGCTCTTCTCGAGCACGCGCTCGAGCAGCTCCGGCACCGGGAGCTCCAGCGCGCCGGCCATCGAGGATTGCATCAGCGTGCGAAAGCGGTCGACCGCCTTCAGCGGGGCGGCACCAACGCCGGCCTCGTCGGCACGCTCGAGCGCCTCCCAGAGCGAGATCCCCTGCGAATCGGCAAACGACTGCATCCGCGCGAGCGAGGCATCGCCGATTCCCCGACGCGGGCGGTTGGCGATCCGCGTGAGCGAGACCGCGTCGTAGGCGTTGTCGATCACCTGCAGGTAGGCGATCGCATCCTTGATCTCGGCCCGTTCGTAGAATTTCGGCCCGCCGATCACCTGGTAGGCGATCTCCTGCCGGACGAGGACGTCCTCGAGAACCCGCGACTGGGCGTTGGTCCGGTAGAAGACAGCGATCTCAGACCCGGCGTAGCCCTCCTCGGCGAGGGCGGCGATCTCCGCGGCGACGAAGCGGGCCTCCGCGTGCTCGTCCTCGACCTCGACGACGCGCACGGGGTCGCCCTCCCCCAGCTCGCTCCAGAGGTTCTTCGGCTTGCGCTCGCGGTTGTGGCCGATGACCGCGTTGGCCGTGCGCAGGATCGCGTTCGTCGAGCGATAGTTCTGCTCCAGGGCGATGAGCCGTCCGCCGCCGAAATCGCGCTCGAACTCGAGGATGTTGCGGATGTCGGCGCCGCGGAACGCGTAAATCGACTGATCGGGATCTCCGACCGCGAAGACGTTTCTGTGCTTCCCGGCCAGGAGCTGGAGGAAGCGGTACTGGGCGTGGTTGGTGTCCTGGTACTCGTCCACGAGCACGTAGCGGAGGGCCTTCTGCCACCGCGCGAGCGCCTCCGGAAAGCGCTCGAGCACGTCGACCGTCAGCATCAGCAGGTCGTCGAAGTCGGCCGCGTTTGAGGTGAAGAGCCGGCGCTGATACAGCGCGTACGTGTCCGCGACCGTCTGGTCGTAGAACGAGGCGACACGGGTCTTGTACTCGTCGGGCCAGATGAGCTGGTTCTTCGCGTTCGAGATCTGCGCGTGGATGCCGCGCGGGACGAAACGCTTCGGGTCGCGCTCCAGCTCCTCCAGGCACTGCTTGACCAGACGGACCTGGTCGGCCTGGTCGTAGATGGTGAAGTTCGTGCGGTAGCCGAGGCGAGGCGCCTCGCGCCGGAGGATGCGCCCGCAAGCTGCGTGGAAGGTCATCACCCACATCCGCGGAGCGACGTCGCCCAGGAGGCCTTCGAGGCGCTCCTTCATCTCGCCCGCCGCCTTGTTCGTGAAGGTGATGGCGAGGATTTCCTGCGGCTTCACCCCGCAGGCGGAGACGAGGTGGGCGATCCGGTGCGTGAGGACACGCGTCTTCCCCGAGCCCGCCCCGGCGACGACGAGCACGGGCCCTTCGGTCGCGAGGACGGCCTCGCGCTGGGCGGGATTGAGGTCGGCTAGGTACTTCTCCGGGGACGCGACGGCCACGAATCCAGACTAGCTTCGATCCACTCCGAAGCTCGCGCGAGCTCGGAGCTGTCACTCGATTTCAGGACGATCTCGACTTCGGGCCCATCAGGGAGGAAGCGCGGGTAGCTCCCGATCGTGACTGCAGGATGGCGTTTGGTCGCCTCCTCGAGGACGGCCACGATCTGACCCTCGCCCGTCCTGTAGCTCTGCCGCCAGGTGCCGATCGCCTGGCCGCGAAAGCGCTCGGCGACCGAGTCGAACATGGCCTCCATCTCGCGCGGCAGGCCGGGGAAGACGAAGACGTTCTGGAGGACGAAGCCCGGTGCACCGCCCAGCGGGTTCGCTAGCGGCTCCGCCCCCTTCGGCAGGCACGCCCAGCGAGCCGCATAGTCGCCGAGACCGCGGGGCTCGAAGCGGGCCCGCAGCTCGTCGGCGACGGCAGGCACCTCCTCGCACTCGACGCCGAACCCCTCGGCGACCGCCTCGCGGGTGATGTCGTCCGGCGTTCCCCCGAGACCGCCCGTGACGAAGAGGAAGTTTGCACGCGGAGCCTCGGCGCGGACGAACGCGGCGATCTCCGGGATGTCGTCACGAACGGCCGCGATGAGCTTGACCTCGACCCCGAGCCCTGCGAGCCGGCGGGCGAGCCAGGACGCGTTCGTGTTCTCGACGTCCCCGGAGACGATCTCGTTGCCGACGGTGAGAACGACCGCCGTGCTCGCCGAGCCCTCCACGCGGCCGAGTATAGGGGCGTCCGACAGGCTCTCCGTGTACCTTACGGGCGCATTGGCCGAAGAGCCGGGGGGGCTGTCTGGCTACGAGCGCCTGCGGAAGCTCCAGGCGGTGTCTGACGTCGCTCTTGCATACCTTTCGCTCGACGACATGCTCGACGCGCTGCTCGAGCGCGTCCGTGACGCACTCGAAGCGGACACGTGCGCGATCCTCCTGCTCGACGAGGAGCACGACGAGCTCGTGGCGCGCGCGGCCAAGGGCATTGAGGAGGAGCTCGAGCGCGGAGTCAGGATCCCCGTCGGCAAGGGGTTCGCGGGGCGGATTGCAGCCCAGCGCCGCCCGGTGGCGATCGAGGACGTCGACCATGCCGGCGTCCTCAACCCGACCCTGCGCGAGAAGGGCATCAAGTCGTTGCTCGGGGCGCCGCTCCTCGCCCGCGAGCGCGTCCTGGGCGTGGTCCACGTGGGCACGCTCACGCGCCGCCGCTTTACGGAGGAAGACGCCGAGCTGCTCGAGCTCGTCGCCGACCGGGTGGCGCTCGGGCTCGAGCGTGCCCTCGTCCACGAGGAGCTTCTCCTGCTCGACTCGCTAAAGCGTGAATTCGTCGCCACGGCGGCGCACGAGATTCGCGCCCCGGCGACCGTCATCTACGGCATAGCGAAGACGCTCGCCGAGCGGAAGGAATCGCTCGATCCCGCGACGCTGGGGGAGCTCGTGGACGCGTTCTACGACTCGAGCATGCGGCTAGTGCAGCTCACCGACGATCTCCTCGACTTCTCTCGTCTCGAGACGACGACCGCCGCGCTGGCGGTCGAGCCGCTTAGCCTCCGCCGCCTCATCGAAGAGCTCACGTCCGGCCTCTCCACGAAACCGCGCGAGGACATCGAGATCGAGATCCCCGAGGACCTCGTCCTCGTCTCGGACCGAAGCGCCCTCGAGCGCATCCTCGGGAATCTCGTCCGGAACTCGCTCGTGCACGGCGCCCCGCCGGTCACCATTCGGGCGTCCCAGGCTGCGGCCGAGGCGCGCATCTCGGTGGAGGACCGGGGGCCGGGGATCCCAATCGCCTTCACGAGCCGTCTCTTCGAAGCCTTCGCCCGCCCCCAGGAGGCGCGGGAAAAACCCGGTGCCGGCCTCGGTCTCGCGATTGCGCACTCCTACGCGCGCAGGCTCGGCGGCGACCTCCTCTACGAACCGGCGAAGCCGACCGGCGCGATCTTCACGCTCGTCCTCCCCCGGCGGGCAGCCTGAGCGAACTCTAGGCCCAGGCGATCTCAACCCGCGTGCGGCGCTCGTAGCGCTCGAGCACGCGGAGGAGCTCGGGCCCGACGGCGAGTGCGAGGAGGACGTTCCCGATGGCGTGCGCCAGGTCGAATGGGAACCCGCGGCTCATCTGCAGAGCGAGTGCCGCCTGGGTGTGCGGGAAGAACGCGTACCACTCCCACACGTCGAGGAAGGCGCTGAAGGCGAGCCCGAGGGCGAAGGTCAGCGCTGCCAACGCGAGCCGGCGGCGTAGAAGCGGCGCGGCCGCGGCGCCGGCGAGCCCGCAAGCGCCCCACGCGAGCATCTGCCAGGGCGTCCAGATGCCCTGGCCGAGAAAGAAGTTCGACGCCAGCGCCGCCACGGCACCCACCGCGAACCCTCGGCGCGGGCCGAGAGCCGCTCCGGCCACGACCACGATCACCGTCACCGGCTGCACGCCCGGGACGGGGGCAAAGAGGACGCGTCCGGCCGCTGCCACGCCCGCGATGGTCGCGATGAGCGCGAGGTCCTTCACCGACTCTGTCCCACTCTCGAGCGCAGCTGCGCCCGCCACCAGCACCGCGAACCCGGCCAGAAGCACCGCGAGTCCTCCGCGAGCGGGGTCGAGCGCGGCCCACGCCGCTGCGCCGAGCGCAGCACCGGCGGCGACGAGGGCAACCCTAGACGCCAACGAACACCTCCCGGCCCAACGAGACTCGGCGGTCGGCCGGAAACGTCCGGTCGTGGGTGGCCACCAGGACGCCGCGCCCCTCGGCCGCGTAAGCGGACAGCCAGGCGGCGATCTCGGCCTTCCGGACGGGGTCGATTCCCCGCGTCGGCTCGTCGAGGACGAGCAGGTCCGGCTCTGCGACGGCAACGGACGCCAGCCCGAGGCGCTCCCGCTCCCCGCTCGAGAGGTCGCGCGGATGGCGGCCCGCGGCCCAGGCGAGGTCGACCCGGTCGAGCGCCGCTCCGGCACGTTCCTCGTCGCCGTCGACGGCCAGCGCCGTCTCGTCGAGCACGCGCTCGCGGACCAGGTAGCGACCGGGATCCTGGCTCAGGTAACCGGCGCGGCCCTCGACGAGCACAGAGCCGGAGTCCGCGGTGAGCAATCCGGTCGCGATCTTGGCCAGAGTCGTCTTCCCCGAGCCGTTCGGCCCTTCGAGCGCCACCACCTCGCCCCTCCCCACCTCCAGTTCGACGCCTTCGAGCACCGGCTCGTCGGGGCGGTAGGAGAACTCGACGGCCTCGAGCCGGCAGACGGCCTCGGCGACGTTCTCCGACCCGGGCCCAGCCGGCTCGGCAGGCAGGTAGGCGGGCCGGTTGCGCGCGAGCCATTCGAGCGCCTCGGGCGCGGGTGCATCGCAAAGCAGGCGGCCTCCCTCGAGGAAGAGGACTCGATCCGCGAGCCCGAGCGCGCGCCCGGTTCGGTGCTCGGAGAGCACGACCGCACAGCCGAGCCGCTCGACGCAGGCGAGGAAGTCTTCGGCGCCTTCCGGATCGAGCTGCGACGTGGGCTCGTCAAGCAGCAGGAGCTGCGGCTCGAGCGCCAAGGCGGACGCCAGACAGACGCGCTGGAGCTCGCCGCCCGAGAGCTCGGCCGTGCGGCGGTTCGCGAGGTGGAGGGCGCCCACGTCGGCGAGAGCGGCTTCGACGCGCCCCCAGATCGCACCCGGCGGCACGCCAACGTTCTCGAGCCCGAAAGCAACCTCGTTCCTCACGACGTTCATGACGACTTGGTCCTCCGGATCCTGGAAGACGGTCGCAACACTGCCGGCGAGCTGGGCGGGCCGCGCGCGCCGCGTGTCGAGCCCCGCCACGACCGCACGGCCGGCGAACCGACCGCCGTGGAAGTGCGGGACGAGCCCGGCGAGCGAACGGACGAGCGTCGACTTGCCCGAGCCTGACGGCCCGAGGAGCGCCACGATCTCGCCGGCCTCGAGCTCGACTGACACGTCGCGCAGCGCCGGCGCCCCGCCCGGATAGGAGTACGTCAGCCCCTCCAGCGCCGCTAGAGCCACAGCGCTCCAGCCACGACGAGCAGCACGGCGCCCGCGAGCGCGGCCCGGTCCCAGTCACTCCAGCGCGCGGCCGGTGCGCGGGAATGCTCCCCGCCGCCGTAACCGCGGGCCTCCATGGCCTCGGCGAGACTCGCGGCGCGCTCGAGCGAGCCCGCCACGAGCGGCGACAGAAGCCGGGCGCGGGCGCGCACGCCGTCCACCGGGACCCCCCGCCCGCGCACGGCCTCGGCGAGCCCGACGGCGTCCCGCTCGAGCGTGGGCACGAGCCGTGTGGCGAGCGCGACCGCGAGCGCCGATCGCCGCGCGAATCCGGCCGCGGCGACCAGACGATCGTGGTCGAGCACGAGCGCGTATGCAGCGAACGCAAGCCCGACCGCGGCGAGGCGAAGGCTGTACACGGTCGCCAGCACGAGCTCCTCGCGAGTCACGTCGAGGAGGCCGAGAACGGGCACGACCGGGCCCTCCCAGAGGACATGGACCCCAGTCGTCTGGAGGACCGGCCACAGCAAGAAGACCCCGAGCGCCGAGCCCGCCGTGGCGACGAGATAGGGCCGCGCACGGCGGGCGGGCACTCGCAGGCATACGGCCAGGAGCACCGCGGTCAGCAGCGCCAGCGGGACTGCGTGATCGGCCAGCAGGGCCGCCGTCGCGGCCCCCGCCAACAGGAGCGCCGCGGGACCTGGCGCCAGCTTCACTGCGCGACGGCCGGCACCGCCGGGCACTCCTGCTCGTAGTTGTGCAGATCCCACCATTCCACGTCGCCTGGGGCGAGCTTCACCTCGGTGGCGCCTTTCTGCGCCGCCTTGCCGTTGATGTAGTAGAGCCAGGCGAGCTTCTTCCCGGTGTCCTGCTCGACGCCGTTGATGCCGGTGACGAACTTGCCCCCGGAGTCGGCTTCGATGTCGGCGACGCTGTCGAGAGCTCGCATCGCGGTGCCTCCCGGGGGGACGGTCGTGCGTTCGAGCACGACCTCCTTGCCGCAGTCCTGCGTGACCACTACCGCCGCCTGCTTGGCGGGAGCGGAGGTCCCGCTGGCCGCGGGCGTCGAGGAGCCTCCGCCGCACGCCGCGAGTGCGGGCAGCATGAGGACAAGAGCCAGAAAGGATCGACGAAGCACGTTTCCTCCTTCCGCGAGGGGAACGGATCTGGAGGCGACGGCAGGTCTTCTGACTCGGGGCTCCCTCTCCCGACGCCTTCCCGGCCTACGGCCAGTGGCACTTCGGCGGGAGAGCATCTCCCCTCACAGCGGCGGGACCGTGCCGGACTTGCACCGGCTTCCCTTACCGCTCGCCTATGTCGGCGGGAAACTTACCAGCCGT
>DASXRO010000259.1:0-3925 GCA_036506555.1 Gaiellaceae bacterium | reverse complement strand
CTCGCGCGCGAGCAGCCGCTCCCATTCCTCGTGCACCTGCACGGCTTCGGCGATGCGGTTCTTCTCCGCGAGAAGACGGACGAAGTTGACCAAGAGCTCGTCGGCGCCCGTGAGGAGCTCCTCGAGCGCGGCGCTCTTCGATTGCGACTCGATCTGCGGGTTGGCGAGAAAGCTGCGCAGCTCGTTCGACCCTTCGACAGCGGTGGCGAAGTCGTCGAACTCCTTGCGGACGCGGTCGAGTCGCTTCTCGTCCTTCGCGGCCTCGAGCAGCGCCTCCGCATAGACGCGGTGGACGACAGCCATCAGTTCTCTGACACGAGCCTTTTCACGTCGAGCTCGTCGATCGTCTCGTCGATCAGGCGGCGCTGGTCCTTCGCGTCGAGGGTCTTGCCGGTCACCTTCTCGGCGGCCATCAGGGTCAGCTCGACGACGTCTCGGCGGATTTGCGCCAGGATGCGCCGATTCTCGGCCTCAAGCTCCTTCTGGTTCTTCTCGAGCCGCTCGCGTAGATCCTCGTCCGCCCGCTCGCGCGCCTGCTCGAAGAGCTTCTGCGCCTGGCGGCGGCTCTCCTCGAGGATGCGCTCACGATCGGCTTTGGCCTCCTCGCGCTCCTTCTTCGTCAGCTCGCGGAGCTCGCGTGCCTCATGGCGGGCCTTGTCCGCCTCATCGAGCGCCTGGCGGATCCGCTCGCGGCGCGCGTCAATGATGGCCTGGATACGACCGAAGGCAAGTTTCCTCAAGACGAAGAACGTGATCGCGAACGTGATCACGGTCCAGACCATCAGGCCTGGGACGACGGAGATGAGGTCGGCGACCGGCATTGCTAAACCAGGACGTAGGCGAGCAGGCCGCCGAGGAGGGCGTAGAAGACGACCGCCTCGGTGAGCGCGAAGCCGAGCCACTGGATGCCGGTCAGCTCCCCGCGGAGCTCAGGCTGCCTGGCGACGGCCTGGATCATCGAGCCGAAGATGTTGCCGATCCCGATGCCCGCGCCCACGGCGCCGAGCCCGACGCCCACGCCGAAGGCGATCGCCTTGCCGAGGTCCGCAAGCCCCGTGTCGGTGGTTGCTGCGAGAAGAGTGCTCAAAGGTGCCTCCCTAGTGCTCGGGTTCGATGGCGGTGCCGATGTAGATGGCGGATAGCAGCGCGAAGACGAACGCCTGGATGGTGACGACGATGACGACCTCGAAAAGGTAGATGACCGTTCCGAAAAGAACAGCGATCGGGGCGAACCAGAGGGCCTTGAAGATGATGATCAGGCCCAGCATCACGAGGATGAGCATGTGGCCCGCGAGCATGTTCGCGAAGAGCCGGACGGACAGCGAGATCAGCCGCATGAACTGCGAGATGACCTCGAGGGGGACGATGAGTGCGAGGAGCGGCTTCGGCGCTCCCTCGGGCACCCAGCTCTTGAAGTACCGGATCGGCCCGTTGAAGCGAATGCCCTCCTCGTGCGTGGCGAGAAAGGTGATCAGAGCCAGCGCAAGCGTCACCGACAGGTTTGCGGTCGCGGCGTAGATCCCCCAAGTCGGAAGCTCCAAGCCGAACACGTGGAAGTGCTCGTCAGATATCGGAAGAGGCACGAAACCGACGATGTTCAGCACCCAGATGAACAGGAAAAGGGACGCGACGTACGGGAACCACGTCCCGATCGCCTTCGAAGGAAGGCTGCTCTCCGCGATCTGGCTCTGGAGGAACTCGTAGAGGCCTTCCCCGCTGGTCTGGCGCCGGCTCGGTCGCAACGAGAGGCCGAAACGCATGATCCATATGCCGAGCAGGATCGTGAGGGCCGCGCCAATCCAGAGATAGACGACAGCCTTGTTGACGGACATGTCCAGCGGCCCCAGGTGGAGTGACACCCACGGAGGGAGCTCGAACTCGTCCTGAGGCTTGAAATCACTGGCTGCGGCGAGCACGAAGCCGTTCATCCAACCGGCCTCCCGCCGAAGTAGAGGAGGAGCGAGAGCACGAGCTCGAAGCTGTACGCGAAGGCATAGACGAGGGCGCCGGCGATCGCGAGCTCGGGATCGCTCACGGCGACAGCGATCGCGGCCAGCATGAGCAGGATCCCGCGCGTCATCATCCCGAAGGCGACGACGCCGGAGCCGCGCAGGCTGGGCTCACCGATGCCGACGCGGTCGAAGAGGAGGCCGAGCGCCTGGCTCGCCAGCCAGAGCACGAGGCCGAAGGCCCAGCCCTCGATTCGCCAACCCGCGAGGAGGAAGATCGGCAGCGCAAAGGCGACCGCGAACGCGCCGGCCGCGGTCGGCAGGCGGCGGGCCGGCAGCGGCCGTGGGGTGAGAAGCGTGGCCACGTTAGAACTCTCCCCGGTACCGGCGGTAAACAGACAGGATCGCGGCGGGAATCCCGATCACGGATCCGATCGCCACCCCGGCGCCGACCGCGCCGACTGCGGCGCCCACGAGCGCACCGGCTCCCACGCAGGCGAACAGGACGCCCGCCAGTAGCGCTCCCGCGCCGAGTGGGTCGAGTGAACTGCGCTCCTCCGCCACGAGCAGTGCATCTTACGTCGGCTCCAGCCTAGCAGTCCGACCCCGACTTTGTAACGCCTTAAACCGCGTAACTACGCGGAAAGCGCCCGACTTTGTTCAGCCTTCGCCTCGCGCCGGCGGTCGGCCCACGCCCGCACTCGCCGCAGCTTCAGGATCTCCAGCACGTAGACGATGTAGAGCGACGCCGCGACGGCCACGAAACCGATGAACGCGACGACGACCGTGGGCCACAGGTGCCACTCCCCCCGCTCCCGGAAGGGCACGAAGCGGGTGGCGAGGGCAGCGCCCCCGAGGATCACGCACCAGCCGTAGAGATAGAGGACGGCCCGTCGCTGGGAGAAGCCGCGGCGCAGGAAGCGGTGATGGAGGTGCGCCTGATCGGGCTCGTAGAGCTTCTCCCCGTGCTTGAGCCGCCGCGCGACCACGAAGGACGTGTCCAGGATCGGCACGGCGAGCGCGAAGAGGGGGAAGAAGAGCGAGACGGTGGCGGCGGTCTTCAAGAGCCCCTGGATCGAGACGGTCGCCAGGACAAAGCCGAGGAGGAGCGCGCCCGAGTCGCCCATGAAGATCCGCGCCGGATAGAAGTTGTGGCGCAGGAAGCCGAAGCAGATGCCCGCGACGATCGCCGAGAGGACGGCCGCGTCCGGCTTCCCGAGCGAGAGCGAGATGATCGCGAAGGTCACGCCCGAGATGCCGCACACCCCCGCGGCGAGCCCGTCGAGCCCGTCGAGGAAGTTGACCATGTTCATGATCGCGACGATCCAGATGAAGGCGAGCGTCGCGGCGAGCCAGCCGGGCAGATCGTGGACGCCGAGCACGGGGAACGTGAAACGGTCGATGTCGACGCCGAAGTGGATCGCGATCGCCGCCGAGGCGATCTGGCCGCCGAGCTTTCCCCACCACGGGAGGCCGCGGAAGTCGTCGACCATCCCGACCGCCGTCGCGAACGCCGCTCCGAGAAGGATCCCGCGATAGGCGCCGTCGAGCTCGAGGAAGGCGAGCGCCGGAATGAAGAGCCCGAGGAAGAGGGCCAGCCCGCCGAGGCGCGGCACGGCGGCGAGGTGGACGCGCCGGCGGTCGAGCGGCTCGTCCACGACGCCGAGAACACGCGCCACACGGCCGACCGCCGGGGTGAGGACGAGCACGACCCCGAGGGCGACGAGGAACCCCCAGAGCACGTCCAGGTGGTTCTCAAAGGTCTGAAGCATCGCTACTTGGTGCCGTAGAGCCGGTCGCCCGCGTCTCCGAGCCCGGGCATGATGTAGCCGCGCTCGTTCAGCTCGCGGTCGATCGCCGCGACGACGATCGTCACGTCCGGGTGCTCCGACTGCAGGCGCTCGATCCCCTCGGGCGCCGCGATGATGGCGATCAGGCGGATGGACTGCGCGCCCGCCCTCTTGACGGTCGCGACG
>DASXRO010000258.1:0-6002 GCA_036506555.1 Gaiellaceae bacterium | reverse complement strand
CCGGCGCAGCTCCTCCGCGGCGGCTGCGACGTGCTCGTTGACCGGGTGGGGCTGCGACCACGCGAACGGCGTGACCATGCAGATGCGCAAGCCCATCCGGGCGAGTTTAGACCGGAGTCAAAGGAGACCGCGCGTCTCGGCGGCGTGCCACTCGAGACCGAGCGCTTCGAATCGGGCGAGCGACTGGGCGATGAGATCCTCGTCCTGGCGCACCAGCCCGAGTGCACGAAGGGCAAACGGCTCGAGGTATGTGTTGGCGCGGAGGAGGGGCTTTGCCTCCTCCTCGACGCGCTCCCGCTTGTCGAGAGCAGCGAGAGCGTCCAGGCGCGCCGCTCGTGCGGCCAGCTCGGCGAAGTACATTGCTTCCCCCGACTGCAGCAGCCGTTCGGCTGCCTCGAGGTCGCCCCGGACGAGGGCGAGGCGGAGGCGTGGAGCGTCGATCGTAAGTCCGTAACCCTTCATCTCGAGCGCGTCCGCGGATGCCTCGAGGCGTCGCGCTTCGTACTCGTCGCTTGCGTGCGCGCTCGCGAGCGCGCATACGAGCAGCCCGCGTGCGTTCATCGTGCAGGGCGTCGCGAAGTTCTCGGCGACCGCCTGCTCGGCATGGGCGGTCTCGGCACGAACCGCTTCCCACCGGCCGGCAAGCTCCTCGACCATGAGCCCCATGGCGACCGCATGGAGACGATGGTGCGGGGTGAGGTCCCTCGCTGTCTCGGCGAGGAGAACTGCGTACTCACGGGCGGGCTCGATTCGGCCGCAGGCGAGGTTGGCGAGCGTGGTGGACCAAAAGATCCCCTCACGGTCGTCAGGGTTGCGAGTCTCGTCCAAGAGCTCGAGCAGTAACCGCGCTTCGCTCAAGGCTTCCTCGGTACGGCCGCTCGCGAGGTTGCTCGTGACGAGTTGCGTGCGCGTCGCCACCCGAAGCTCGTGGCTCTTCAGCCGTTCGGCGAGGGCGACTGCCTCCTTCGCCGGCTCGACGCCGCTCGACGAGTCCCAGGCGGCAAGCCCCACGAGCGCTTTCACCCGGGCTGCGGTTCCGTCCTCGGTGAGCTCGAGTGCCTCGTCTATCCAGCTCTTCACCATCTGTCTGTCAGGCCTCGTCCGCCACATGCCGAGTCGTACCGCGGTCTCGCTCGCCAGGAGGCTGTAGAGCTCGGCACGCTCCCGGCGCTCGGAGGACAGGGCGATCGCACTCTGCATTGCTTGCCAGAAGGCCTCTCCGTCGTACTTGAGGGCGTTGGCCTGTCCGATTTCCTTCCAGAGGTCGATTTGGATCTCGGTCGGGGCGAGCTCGAGGGCGCGGTGGAGGAGGTCGAGCGCATCGTCGATGTCGTAGCGTCCGACAGCAAGATCTGCGGCTCGTCGTAGCCAGGTGATCGCAACCACCCTGAGTCGCTCGAGCTCCTCGTCGGCGTCCGCCCACGCGAGGTCGGCGTCGGCCGGCCGTACGGCCTCGGCGTAATGGTGAGCGAGGAGCGGCGCGTGCTCGTCCCGTCCGCCGCCGAAGCGCTCGAGCCAGGCGGCGAAATCGGCGTGCAACCGCGCCCGTTTCCCTTTGGGCAGGCCAGAATACGCGACCTCCCTCGTCAGCTGGTGCTTGAACACGTACTCCGTCTCGCCGGCGATCGTTGAGCCCGCACGCCGGCGGACGAAGTCGCGGTCCTCGAGGAGGCGGAAGTCCGGCCGCAGGTCCGGGACAAACTCGTAAACGGGACCCGTCCAGAAGACGCGGCCGATGACCGAGGCGGCCTGCAGCGCTGCTTTTTCGGCGGACGGCAGAAGATCGATGCGGGCGGAGAGGACCGCCTGCACCGAATCGGGGATTGCGAAACCGGCGGGCACCTCGGAGATCACCCAGCCTCCGTTCGCAGGGATAAGCAGGCTCTGGTCGATCAGCGACTCGAGGAGCTCCTCGACGAAGAACGGGTTGCCCTCCGCCTGCCGGACGATCATGGCGCTCACGCTGCTAGGAAGCTCTTCGGCGAGAAGCTCGCTCAACATGCACGAAGCAGTCTCCGCAGGCAGCGACTCGAGCTCGATCGTGGAGGCGTCCCGGCGGGCGCTAGCCCAGGTGGGATGCAGGTCGAAGAGCTCCGGCCTCGCGGTGGCGATGAGCAGCATCGGCCCGCGCACATCGCGGAGTAGACGGTCGAGGACGTCGAGCAGAGGGGCCTCCGCCCAGTGGAGGTCCTCGACGAGCACGACTGCAGGCCGCTCGGCGACCAGCTCTTCGACGAACTCGACCCAGCCGGCGTGCAGGCGGTCGCGCGCCGCGAGCGGATGGAGATCGCCTGCGACGTCGAGTCCGAGCGTGAGGCCGAGAATGTCGCGCTCCCCGAGCCGCGGAAGCAAGGTCTCGGGCGGATCGCTCTCGAGGATCCCGAAATGCTCTTTCAGAATCTCGGCGAGGGCCCAGTACGTGATGCCCTGCCCGTACGAGAGGCAGCGCCCGGTCCGGCGCAGCGGCTCCGGCGATTCGCTGCCGAGGGCTTCCCAGAACTCGCGGATCAGGCGGGTTTTGCCTACACCGGCCTCGCCGCTGATCGTCACCACGTGGGGCGTGGCCTGGTCGACGACCTGGCTGTACGCGCCCGCTAGAGCGGCGAGCTCGGCGTCGCGGCCGACGAACGTGCGGTGCAGGCCACTGACGCCGCGCGGCCGCATGAGCGAGAGCGCGCGCAGAACGCGTCGGCATGAAACGCCCCCCGGCTTCCCCTTCGCCTCGACGCTTGTGGGTTCGGCGAACTCGAACGCGCCGCGCACGGCCGCGACGGTCCGCGCGCCGGCGAGGATCTCCCCCGGGGCGGCGGCCTGCTCGAGACGGGCCGCCACGTTGACGGCATCGCCGGTCACGAAGGAGCTTCCTTGGCGCGCGCGGCCGACGACGACTTCGCCCGTGTTGACGCCGATGCGCAGCGCGAGCGTGTCGCCGAAGAGGTCCTCGAGGCGCCGCTGCATGGATAGAGATGCGTGCAGCGCGCGTTCAGCGTGATCTTCCTGCGCCGCCGGTGCCCCAAAGGCGGCCATGACGGCGTCCCCTACGAACTTTTCGACTGTTCCGCCCGCGCGGTCGATTTCGGCCGCCATCGCGTCGTAGAAGCGATCGAGGAGCGCTCGCGTCCGCTCCGGATCCTGCGCGGCGCCGAGCTCGGTCGAGCCGACGAGGTCGGCGAAAACGACCGTGGCGAGCTTGCGTTCCTCGCTAGCTTGGCCGCCCTCGCTTGAAGCGGAGGAACCCTCCTCGTCGCGGAGCTCGAGCGGCCCGCGGCTCCCGAACTGCAACCTTCCTCCTCCTCCACATGGAAGGTAACACGGACGGGGAAAGTGGTCTCGTCACGAGGCCTTGGCGCGCACCCGGCGCGCGGCTACGCGCGCGTTCTTCGTGATGAACTGCTCGACGAGGTCACGTGCTTCGTCGTCGACGATCTGCTTCGGCGGCGACTTCATCAGGTAGGCGCTCGGGCCCTCGAGCGCGCCCGCGATCCCGTTGTTGAGAGCGAGCTTGGCCAGACGAACGGCATCGATGACGATGCCGGCCGAGTTGGGGGAGTCCCAGACTTCGAGCTTGAGCTCGAGGTTGAGCGGTACGTCTCCGAAGGCCGAGCCCTCCATGCGGATGTACGCCCACTTGCGGTCGGTGAGCCAGGGGACGTAGTCGGACGGGCCGACGTGGACGTTCTTCTCACCGATGTCGTAGTCGAGCATCGAGGTGACCGCGTTCGTCTTCGAGATCTTCTTCGACTCGAGCCGCTCCCTCTCGAGCATGTTGAGGAAGTCCGAGTTGCCGCCGACGTTCAGCTGCATCGTCTTGTCGAGCCGGACACCGCGCTCGCGGAAGAGGCTCGTGAGGACGCGGTGCGTGATCGTCGCGCCGACCTGCGACTTGATGTCGTCGCCGATGATCGGGACGCCGGCCTGCTCGAAGCGGCGCTGCCAGTAGGCCTCGCGCGCGATGAAGACCGGCATGCAGTTCACCATCGCGCAGCCGGCCGAGAGGATCTGCTCCGTGTACCACTTCGTCGCCTCTTCGGAGCCGACCGGGAGGTAGTTGACGACGACGTCGGTGCCGGTCTCCTTGAGGATGCCGACCACGTCGTCCGTCTCGCCCGGGGCCCTCTCGACGACCTCCGAGAGGTACTTGCCGATCCCGTCGTGCGTCATGCCGCGCGAGACCTTGATGCCCGTCTTCGGGACGTCGGCGAACTTGTACGTGTCGTTCGGATGCGCCCACATGGCGTCGGCGAGGTCCTTGCCGACCTTGTCGGTCGTGACGTCGAACGCGGCCGTGAACTCGATGTCGCGGATGTGGTAGCCGCCCAGGTCGACGTGCATGAGCCCGGGGACGAACTCATCCGCGTCGGCGTCCTTGTAGTACTGCAGGCCCTGGAGGAGCGAGTTGGCGCAGTTGCCGACGCCGATGATCGCGACGCGCACGCGCTCGTCGGAGCGAGCACGGCCGTTGCCGGAACCGTTCTTCGAAGCCATCGTTTCCTTTCCTAGGTCGCCGAAGCCCTCGGAGAGGGTCTCGACGATGAGTTGGGTGACCGAGCGCTTCCGCTCGGATGCACGCCGCGCGAGCTTGTCCTTGAGCTCGCCGGGCATGCGGAGGAGAACGTCCCCCTTCCCGCTCGGACGGCCGCCGCGGCGGCCGGAGCCCTGGAAGGGGACGGCGAAGCGGGACGCCAGAATCTCGACTGCGACGTCGTTCAGGTTGCCGTCGCGCGCCTCGACCTCGCGGGCGAGGCGGCGCTTGAGCTCGGCGGGCATGCGGACAAGCACGTCACTGCGTTCTCTAGCCATCTCCCTAAGTGATAGCACAAATGTGCTATCAGATGCCGCGGAGCTGCTCGCGGACGAACAGGATCCGCTGGAGGACCGTCAGCCAGGCTGTGGCCGTCAGAAGTGCGATCGTGCTCGGAAGGACGAGCTCGTGGATCGGCGCCAGGACGAGCCCGGCGGTGATGACCACGACCCGCTCGGCACGGCTCCCCAGGCCCACGTCGCCCTTCAGCCCGAGAGCCTCGGCCCGTGCGCGCGTGTAGCTGACGAGGAACGAGCCGGCGACGGCGGCGAAGGCGAGGGCGACGCCCCACATCTGCGCGTGCCGCATGAGGACGAGGCCGATGGATCCGAGCATGAAGCCCTCGCCGACCCGGTCGACGGTCGAATCGAGGAAGGCGCCGAACGGGCTTCCGCTTCCGCGCGTGCGCGCGAGGGCACCGTCGAGGATGTCGAGGATGGAGCCGACGACGAACAAGGCCGCTCCGATCCAGTAGAGGCCCCAGCCTGCGTACTCGAAGAAGACGACGACCGCGCCGGCGATGCAGAGGGCGACGCCCGAGAAGGTGAGCGCGTCGGGCGTCACGTTGGACTGCTCGAGCTGCGTCATCGACTGTGCCGCGAGACGCCGAGCCTCGTTGGTGTAGACGCGTTTGACGCGCGCGAGCGCGGGGCTACGGGTCACAGATCTTCGCCGGGGCGACGAGCTCGCCGAAGCGGCGCTCCTCCATCCACGAGAGCATCGTGCCCGCGAGGACCGCGACGCCGACGCCGGCGGCGACGTCGAGCCAGAAGTGGTTCGCGGTCCCCATGACCGAGAACCAGACCCACGTTGGCCAGAGCGTCCAGAGAAGGGCGGCCAGCCGGCTCCGCACGAGCATCGCCATCGCGAACCCGATCACGAGGGCGTCGGCCGCGTGCACGCTCGGCATGGCCGCGTACTGGTTCGAGGCGAGCTCGACGAGGCTGCTGCCATGGTTCAGCGAAGCGGCCTGCCCGAGCGTGTCGACGAACCCGTCGCCGGGGAACATGCGCGGCGGCGCCGTCGGAAGCAGCGCGTACCCGACCAGCGAGAGCAGGTTGGTGGCGAGCACCCAGTTCCGCACGCGGTGGAAGGACTCGAAGCGGAAGATGTAGATCCAGAGCAGCGCCAGCGCGAGGACGACGAACTGCGCGATCCAGTACGTCCAGTTGACCGCGGCGAGCAGAAAGCCGCCCGCATG
>DASXRO010000257.1:0-16983 GCA_036506555.1 Gaiellaceae bacterium | reverse complement strand
CCCAATGATGTATCCACGGATCGACGACCTGCTCCGCAACGTGCACCAGTCGCGCTACGCGCTCGTGATCGCGGCGGCCAAGCGTGCGCGGCAGATCAACAACTATCACCACCAGCTCGGCGAGGGCACTTTCGACGACTTCCCGCCCCCGCTGGTCGAGTCCCGCTCGAAGAACTACTTGACCATGGCTCTCGAGGAGATCTCCGAGAGCAAGCTCAAGGTCTCGTACCGCTAGCCGGTCACTAGCGGCGAAAGGAGCCCGATGGCTCGCGTTCTCGTCGGCGTCACGGGCGGCATCGCAGCCTACAAGGCCTGCGAGCTCGTGCGACTGCTGGTCAAGACCGGACACGAGGTCACTCCGATCCTCACCCCCGATGCGGAGCGCTTCGTCACGGCCCACACCTTCGAGGCCCTTGCCAGGGGAGAGGCTCCGCGGAACCTCTATCCCCACCTGACGGAGGCCGACCTGCTGGTCGTCGCGCCGCTCTCGGCCAACACGCTGGCCAAGATGGCGCACGGGCTCGCCGACAACGTCCTGACCCAAGCGGCGCTCGCGTTCCGCGGGCCGATCCTCGTCGCGCCGGCGATGAACGTCCGCATGTGGGAGCACCCGGCCACGAGAGAAAACGTCGCTCGCCTCGTCGAAAGGGGAGTGGAGGTGGTCGGCCCCGAGGAAGGGGAGCTCGCCGAGGGCGAGCACGGCCCCGGCCGTATGACCGAGCCGGAGGACATCTTCGCTCGCTGCCAGGAGATTCTCGGCCACGGCTCCTCGCTCGCCGGCAAGCGGGTCGTCGTCTCCGCCGGCGGAACGCGTGAGCCCATCGATCTCGTTCGTTATGTGGGCAACCGATCCTCGCGCCGCATGGGCGTGGCGCTCGCCGCCGAGGCGCAGCGGCGCGGAGCAGAGGTGACGCTCGTCTACGCCGACGGAGCGGTGCCTCCGCCGCGGGGAGTCGAGGTGGTGCCGGCGCCGACAGCTGCGGACATGAGGCGCGAGATGGTCGGCCGCGCGGACGCAGACGTCGTGCTCATGGCTGCCGCGGTTGCTGATTACCGCCCGAGCAAACCGGAGGCCGGGAAGCGTCCGAAGGACCGGGAGACGTGGACGCTGACGCTCGAACCGACCGAAGACGTGTTGGCCGAACTGGGCGGCAAACGGCGCAACGGACAGGTGCTCGTGGGCTTTGCAGCCGACGCCGGCGAGCGCGGCCTCGCCCGCGCGCGGGAGAAGCTCGCCAACAAACGAGGGAACCTCTTCGTCTTCAACGACGTATCTCAGTCCGGAGTCGGTTTCGAGGCCGAGGACAACGAGATCGTGCTCCTCTCCGCGCGAGGCGAGCGCAGGATCGGGAGGCGAAGCAAGGAGGAATGCGCTGTGGCTATCCTCGACGAGGTCGAGGCCCTACTGGGAGGGGGATAATGGACGAGCAGGCGGTCGGGGCAGAAGAACGTCTGGAGGTGACTCGCACAGCCGCGCTGGCGGAGCGTGTCATCGGCAACCTGCAGCGGGTCATCCATGCTCCGGACGAGACCCTTCAGTTCTGTGTTCTCTGCCTCATCGCAGAGGGGCACCTCATCATCGAGGACTTCCCAGGCGTCGGGAAGACGAGCCTCGCGAAGGCGCTGGCGCGCTCGATCGACTGCGCGTTCTCGCGCCTCCAGTTCACGCCGGACCTCTTGCCCTCGGACGTCACGGGCGTCAACGTCTTCAACCAGCGCTCGAACGAGTTCGAGTTCCGGCCGGGGCCCGTGTTCGCGAACATCCTGCTCGTCGACGAGATCAACCGCGCGTCGCCGAAGACCCAGGCCGCCCTGCTCGAATGCATGCAGGAGCGCCAGGTGACCGTCGACGGGGTCTCGTACCAGCTGCCGCCGCCCTTCATGGTCATGGCGACGCAGAACCCGATCGAATACGAGGGGACGTATCCGCTCCCCGAAGCCGAGCTCGACCGCTTCACGATGCGCATCGCGATCGGCTATCCGCCGCTCGTCGACGAGGCCAAGATGCTCTCGGAGCAGACGATGGACACCCCGCTCGAGAACCTCGAGTCGGTCGCAACGGCCCAGGAGGTGCTCGACGCCATCGAGGACGCGCGCCGCGTGTTCGTCGAGGAGAGCCTCAACCGTTACATCGTCGCCCTCCTTCGGCATACACGCTCGGACAGCCGTCTCTACCTAGGGGGAAGCCCGCGCGCCGGGATCGCGCTTCTGCGCGTCGCCAAGGCGCGTGCGCTCGTCTCCGGCCGCGATTACGTGCAGCCGGAGGACGTCAAGGTCATCGCGCCGACCGTGCTCGCGCACCGGCTGATCCTCGCTCCGGAGGCGCGTTCCTCGGGTCTCGACGCCGAGGATCTCGTCCGGAGCGTGCTCGAGCGGACGCCGGTGCCGGTCTAACTGGACGCGGAGGCGTTGGGGTGCTGACCGACCGCGGCCGCTGGATCCTCGCGTTCGGCGGCGGCGTGTACCTGGCTGCCTGGGGGTTCGGCTCGCAGGTTCTCTACCCGATCGCGGTCGGGCTCGTGCTCGCGGTCGCCGCGGCGGCGCTGTGGGTGCGCTTCCTCTCGAAGCCGATGAGCCTCAACCGCATCCTCGCGGAGGGCGAGCACTACGCGGGCGACGACGTGCCCGTCCGTCTGGAGATGGACGTCGACGGACGCATGCCCTCGGGCGCCCTGGTCGTCCGCGAGCGGATCGCCCGGCTGGGCGAGCGCGAGACGGTCATGGTAAACCGGCGGGGGCGCCTGCGCGGCACCTACCGGCTCGAGCGGGTGCCCAGGGGGCGCTACCCCGTGGAGGCGGTCGATGCCGTGCTCGAGGACCCCTTCGGGCTCGAGCGGGTCGAGATCAAGCTTCCCGCCGGCGAGTCCCTCCTCGTCTACCCGCGGCTCGTGGACCTCGAGGGCCTCTTCTCCGACTCGGGCGCGCGGGCGCTCGAAGGGCGTCGCCTCCTGCTGCGGCGGCCGACCGGCTTCGACCTCCACAGCGTGCGCGACTACGAGCAGGGCGAGTCCCTGCGCCGGGTCCACTGGCCCTCGACCGCCAAGCGGGGGCACCTGATGGTGAAGGAGCTCGAGGACGCCCCGCGCGACGAGACGGCAGTCCTTCTCGATGCGGACGCGGCCACGGTCGTCGGTGTGGCGCCGGACTCCAGCTTCGAGCTCCAGGTGCGGGCGGCCGGCTCGATCCTGAAGGCGCACGCGGCCCGCGGACGGCGCGCCTCCCTGATCGTCAACTCGGCCACGCGCCCGTACCAGCGCGTGCACTCGTTCGACGGAGACTGGCTGCGCGCGCTCGAGGTCCTCGCTGCCGTGGAGCCGGACGGCCAGACGCCGGTCACCGGCATGCTGGCCGACGAGTCGGGGCCGGCGGGCCGGGCGCTCGAGCTCACCGTCGTCACGGCGAGCCTGACCCCGCGCCTCGCGGAGCGCCTTCTCCACCGGATGCTGAGCCGGCACTCGGCGACGCTGATCTACGTCGACCCGACGAGCTTTGCCGAGGCTCCCCCGGTGCAGCTCGACCCGGCGATCGGTGCACAGATCATCCGGCTCGAGCGCGGGGGCGTGCCGGTGGCCGTCCTGCGACGCGGCGACGACCTCCAGACCAAGCTCGGGTCGCAGCCCCTCGGAGCCGCAGTTGGCTAGGACGCTGGTTCTCTACGTGCTCGCCTCGCTGCTCGTTGCGACGGCGTGGCTTCGCCTCGAGAACGCAGGCACGCCTTTCGGCGCCGTCGCGCTCATCGTCGCCCTCGGCCTGCTGCCGACGGTGGCCGTCCTCGTGGGGAGGCGCTGGAGCGCCGTCGCCGTCGGCCTCGCGAGCCTTTTGGCCGCGACCGCCTACGCCTTCGACATCCCGGTGACCGACGCGCGGCTGGGAGGGGAGCACGACTTCTTCGGCCCGGTGCTCGCCTCGTTCAAGGACGGCTTCCTCGCCTTCTACGACACGGATCTGCCCTTCCGCCCGGACAGCTTCCCGCTCATGCACGACGTCATCCTCGTGGCGATCTTCGCCTTCTGCGCGGCGACGGGCGTCCTGCTCGCAGCTCGACGTCCGGTTGGGGCCGCGGTGGCGCTCGTATTCGCCGTCGGCTGGCCGGTGACGCTCGTCCCCGGCTCCAGGCCGCTCGGCGTCGGGGTGCTCGCGCTCCTCGGCATCCTGGCCGTCCTCTACCTCCTCCGCGCCGGGACGCGGCCCGTGCGCGGGCTCCTCCAGGGGCTCGCCGTCGCCCTGATCCTCGTCGCCGTCGCCGGGGCGGCCTCCACGTCGAACGCGGTCGCCAAGGGGGCGTTCCTGAGCTGGCAGCGCTGGGATCCGTACAACGCGCCCGACGACCCCGTCGGAGTGCGGTACGTCTGGAACTCGCACTACGGCGGCATCCACTTCCCGAAGAAGAAGACCGTCGTCCTGAAGATCCGCGTCCCCGGGCCGCAGCGGAATCTCTACTGGCGCGCGACGACCCTCGACGACTACACCGGCAACGGCTGGCAGGAGAACCTCGACGTGGGAGCCGCGAGAGAGCAGGACCAGATCGACGCCACCGGGCTGCCGACGAACGCGCGCCGGCAAAAGGACTGGGTGCGCCAGGACGTCACGGTCGAGGCGCTTCGGGACATCCATCTCGTCGGCTCCGCGCAGCCCGTGCGCTGGCGGCCACCCGGCGGAGCGCGTGTCCAGGACGTGCACGGCGACATCGTCGTCCTTCCCGACGCCCTCCACCGCGACCAGCGCTACACGGTCTGGAGCTACGTGCCGCGCGTGAAGCCCAGCCAGCTGGCTCGGGCCGGGACGAACTATCCGAGCGGAGTCGACCGCTATCTCGAGGTGATCCAGGGCAGCGGCGAGGTTACGAGGTTCGGGACGCCGAACCGCGACGACCTCATGCACGTCTTCTTCAACGCAACCTACGCGGACGACACGCTCGTGCAGGCGAACCGGCCGCTCTACGAGATCGCGCGCCGGGTCATCGGGGACGCGCGGACGCCATACGCCGCGGCCCTGACGCTCGAAGCGTGGTTCCGCCGCGAAGGCGGCTTCGTCTACACGGAGCAGCCGACGCAGCCCGACCCCGGCGAGCCGGCGCTCGTGGCCTTCGTGGCGCGGACGAAGCAGGGGTACTGCCAGCACTACGCGGGGGCGATGGCGCTCATGCTCCGCTTCCTCGGCATCCCGGCCCGCGTGGCTGCGGGCTTTACGAGCGGGAAGTACGACGGCGACAAGCACGAGTGGAAGGTGACCGACCACGAGGCGCACGACTGGGTCGAGGTGTACTTCCCGGGCTGGGGCTGGATGCCGTTCGACCCCACGCCGAACCGGGGGCTTCTGTCGGCGGCCTATTCGGTCTCGTCGCCCGAGTTCGACACCTCGCGCACCGCACTCGAGTACTACGCCGGAAACGACGTCCTCGACGCTGCGCGCCGCGAGGCCCAGCGGTCCAACGGACGTCCGGGGCTCGAGAGCTTCTCGGGCGGGGCAAACCGGCCGAGCGGACGCGGTGGGGCGACGATCGTTCGGGACAAAGGACCGAGCATCGTCGCGCTGGCCTTCCTAGTGCTCGCGGCCGCGTTCGGGGTCATTGTCGGGCTCAAGGCCGTCCGGCGGTCGCTCCGCTTCGCCGGGCGCGACCCCCGTGCGCTCGCAAGCGCCTTCCGTCGCGACATCGTCGGATTCCTCGCCGACCAGGGGCTGGAGCTCCCCCCGAGCGCGACTCTCGCCGATCTCGGGCGTGCGCTCGACCGCTACTACGCGGTCGATGCGGGCTCGTTCGTGCGCGCGCTCGCGGTGGCTCGCTTCGGTCCGCCGCGCGAGGCCGAGGAGGCCCTCGAAGGCGCACGCCGGGAGCTCCGCCGCGTGCGTCGCGATCTCCGGCATCAGCTGAGCGCGGTCAGCAGGTTCCGCGGCGCCGTCAGCCTCCGCTCGTTAACAGCGTGAACGGCCTCGAGGCGGTCGTCATGGCCGCCGGCGAGGGGACGCGGCTCCGGCCCCTCACGGAGCGCTGGCCGAAGCCGGTGCTTCCGATCGATGGCCGTCCGGTGCTCACAACTCTGCTTCGGGAATTGCGCACGGTCGGCTTCGAGGAGGTCACCGTCGTCACGGGTCACCTCGCGGAACAGGTGGAAAGACTCGTCGGTGACGGTACGCCGTTCGGGCTTCGGGCGCGGATCGTGACTCAGCCCGAGCCTCTCGGGTCGGCCGACGCCGTCCGGCGCGCGCTCGCAGCGGGCGTGCGACCTCCACTCCTGGTCACGGCGGCGGACACCGTGTTCATGGGCGGAGACCTCGGGAGCGCAATCGACCGCTGGGTCGAGTCGGAAACGCCCGGCGGGCTCGGGGTGCGTCGCGGCGGACGCTCCGACCAGACCCCAGTGCGGGTTGACGACGGTCGAGTCACGGAAGTGGGCGGGGAACGCGGTGAGCACACGGCCGCTCCGCTCTGGCTCCTGGGAGAGGAGCTTGCCGCCGCGCTGGAGGACGTTCCCGGGCCGCCGTTCGAGATCGCGCGGGCGGTTCAAGACGCGCTGGCCGCGGGCAAGGAGATCCTGGCCCTCGAGCTGGGACCGACCCGCGATCTCACCCGGCCGGCCGACGTTGTGACTCGCAACTTCCCGTATCTTTGGAGTGAGGACCGATGAGCGAGACCTACGACCTCTTCCAGCAGGGACGCGAGCACATGGCGGCGGGGATGAACGCCCAGGCGACGGTCGCGCTCGAGAAGGCCAAGCGCCGCGAGCCGGAGAAGACCTCCATCCTCGAGGCCCTCGGCATCGCCTACTTCCGCATCCGCCGTTTCGCCGAGGCAGAGCAAGAGTTCCGGGAGATCCTGGAGCTGCGGCCCGTCGACCATTACGCGCATTTCGCCCTCGGCCGGTGCCTCGAGAAGCAGGGCAAGCCCGAGGAGGCCGTCAGCCACTACAAGATGGCGACCTTCTTCCGGCCGCAGAGCAAGGAGTACCGCAAGGCACTCGAGTCGCTCGAAGCGGCGTAGCGGTTGCGGGCGGTCGTCCAGCGCGTCTCGTCCGGGCGCGGCGTGGTCGACGGCGACGTGGTCGCCGAGATCGGAAATGGGCTCTGCGTCCTCCTTGGCGTGGCCGAACAGGACGACCAGGATGCGGCCGGCCGGCTCGCGCACAAGGTCGCGCACCTGCGGATCTTCGAGAACGAAGAGGGGAAGTTCGACCGCTCGCTGCTCGAGACCCACGGCTCCGCGCTCGTGGTCAGCCAGTTCACGCTCATCGCGGACACGAGCAAGGGCAACCGGCCCAGCTTCTCGCACGCGGCACGGCCCGAGCAGGCGGAGCCGCTCTACGAGGCCTTTTGCGGCGCGCTCCAGGATGAAGGTGTCGACGTGGCGCGCGGAGTCTTCGGAGCGCGGATGGCGGTGGAGATCGTCAACGACGGACCTGTCACGATCGTGATCGAAGCCTCGTAATCCGGCCGCGACGGCCGAAAGCCGTTGCTATCCTGTTCGAACCACATTTCCCCACTTGGAGAAATGGGCGCGCGGCGCCCATTTTTTGCGAAGAGAGACGATTTGACACAGGTTTACGAGAGGGAACGCCAGCTGCATCGCGAGGTCGCCGAGACTGTCGAGTCGCGCATCCCGGAAATCGAGGTGCTCGCCGTCGAGCTCGGCGGGCCCGACCACATCACGGTGTACGTCGACCATCCGGCGGGCGTCGACCACGCGCTCTGCGAACGCGTGACGGACGAGCTGCGCTCGTACCTCGACCGCTACCGGGTCGACGTCTCTTCGCCGGGATTCGAGCGCCCGCTCCGCACGCGCGCCCACTTCGCCGAGGCCCTCGGCAAGCGCGTGGCTGTGCGGACGGATGCCGACGTGGACGGCCGGAAGCGCTTCCGTGGCGAAGTGCTCGAGGCCGGCGAGCACGAGGCGACGCTTGCGATCGGCGACGAGCGGGTGGAGATCCCGTACGCCACGATCGTGCGCGGGAACCTGATTGAGGAGAGGCGGTAACCGTGAGTCGAGAGATTCTCGAGGCGGTCAGGCAGATCGAGCGTGAGAAGGGCATCGAGGACGAGACGCTCGTCCGCGCGCTCGAGGACGCCCTGCTCGCCGCGTACAAGAAGACGCCGGGCGCGGCCCGGCACGCGACGGTCGAGCTCGACCAGGGCAGCGGCGACTTCCGCGTCTGGTCGATCGAGCTCCCGGCGGACATCGAGGAGCGCCTGCTTGAGGAGGCACGCGAGCGTGCGATCACCGAGCTCGAGGCCGCGGAGGAGGAAAGCGGCGAGCGCTCGCACACCCTGGTCACCGACGAGGACCTGACCATCGACTGGTCCGACATCCCGTCGGAGCAGGTGAAGCGAGCGGACGTCACGCCCGAGAACTTCGGCCGCATCGCCGCCCAGACGGCGAAGCAGGTCATCCTGCAGCGAATCCGCGAAGCGGAACGCGAGATGATGTACGAGGAGTACGTCGACCGCGTCGGCGAGGTGGTCACGGGCATCGTCCAGCAGGCCGGCGACCGCAACAACGTCCTCGTCGACCTCGGCAAGGTCGAGGCGCTCCTGCCGCGGTCCGAGCAGGTCGACGGCGAGCGCTACGAGCAGGGAAGCCGCATCAAGGCCGTCATCACCGAGGTGCGCTCGGGCACGAAGGGCCCGCAGGTGATCCTCTCCCGGCGCGACCCGGAGCTGATCAAGACGCTCTTCGAGCTCGAGGTGCCGGAGATCGCGGACGGGCTCGTCGAGATCCGCGGAGTCGCGCGGGAGCCCGGCTACCGCTCGAAGATCGCCGTCGAGTCGCACGTCCAGGGCGTCGACCCGGTCGGTGCCTGCGTCGGCCCGCGCGGCTCGCGCGTCCGCATGGTCGTCTCCGAGCTGCGCGGCGAGAAGATCGACATCATCCCGTGGAACCCGGAGCCCGCCCGCTTCGTCGCCAAGGCGCTCTCGCCTGCGCGCGTGCGCGAGGTGCTCGTCGACGACGAGTCGAGCGAGGCCACGGTCGTCGTCCCCGACGACCAGCTCTCCCTCGCCATCGGCAAGGAGGGGCTGAACGCCCGCCTGGCGCACCGGCTCACCGGCTGGAAGATCGACATCCAGTCCGAGACCGAGTTCGCCCGCGCCGAGGCCCAGGCGGCCTACGGCGGCGGAGAAGAGGAATTCTCCGGCCGCTGCGCAGCCATCCTCTCGACCGGCAAGCGCTGCCCGAACACGGCTCTGCCCGGGTCGAAGTACTGCGGCATCCCCGCCCATCGCGAACTCGCCGAGCGCGAGGCCGCCGGCGAGGACGTTTCCGCGCTCGTCGTTCAGCCGGCCGCGCCGGACGCCGAAGAGGAAGCCGAGGTTGCGGCCGAAGAGCCGCAGGCAGAGGCCCCCGAGCCCGAGCTCCAGCCTGAAGCAAAAGCCGAGGCTGAAATGCCTCCGGCCGCCGCCGAGGAGGGTGAGACCGGCGCTGCGGCGTGAGCGAGCCCGTCAGAACCTGCGTCGGCTGCGGGCGCAAGGCCCCGCAGCGGGAGCTCGTGCGCTTCGTCGCCCCGGGCGGAGTCCTGCAGCGGGACGAGAGCGGCCGCTTGCCAGGACGCGGCGCCTACACGTGCGCCAGGCCGGTGTGCTTCGAGCGCGCGGCCTCGCGACGCGCATTCGCACGAACTTTGCGGAAGAACGTCACAATTCCAGCGGAGCTAACGACTGACCCATGGCTGATCGTCAAAGACCACTGAGACCGAGAGGAGGCGCGCCCGCCGGGAAGCGCAAGCGCCGCGTGGTCATCGACTCGCAGGCGGCGCGGCCGCGTCCGGACGCCCGGGCGCCGCGCGAGCCCTCGAAGCCGCGCGCCGAGCAGCCCGCACCGGTACAGCCCACCGGGCCCGTCACGATCAGCTCCGGGGCGACCGTGAAAGAGGTGTCGGCGGCCCTCGGCGTCCCGGTGCCCCAGATCATCAAGATCATGATGGACGTGGGGGAGATGGTGACCATCACCCAGTCTCTCGGCGACGACGCGATCGAGCTCATCGCCACGCAGCTCGAGCGCGAGATCGAGATCAAGCACGCCGACGAGGAGGAGCTCGAGCCGGAGGTCTACGAGGACAAGCCGGAGGATCTGACCGCGCGGCCTCCCGTCGTCACGATCATGGGCCACGTCGACCACGGCAAGACGACGCTGCTCGACGCGATCCGCTCTTCGGCGGTCGTCGAGACGGAAGCAGGTGGAATCACCCAGCACATCGGCGCCTACCAGGTCGACCACGACGGCCGGCGCGTCACCTTCCTCGACACCCCCGGCCACGAGGCCTTCACGGCGCTCCGCGCCCGGGGCGCCAAGGTGACCGACATCGCAGTGCTCGTCGTCGCGGCCGACGACGGCGTCATGCCCCAGACGATCGAGTCGATCAACCACGCGCGGGCCGCTGAGGTTCCGATCGTGGTGGCCGTGAACAAGATCGACCGGCCCGACGCCAATCCCACCCGCGTGCGCCAGGAGCTCGTCACCCACGACCTCCAGCCGGAGGAGTGGGGTGGGACGACGCAGTACGCGGACGTCTCCGCGAAGGAGAACCAGGGCCTCGACGACCTGATCGAGAAGATCCTGCTCGTCGCCGACGCCGAGCTCGAGCTGACGGCCAATCCCAAGGCGGAAGCCTCGGGGCCGATCATCGAGAGCCGCCTCGACATCGGCCGGGGGCCGATAGCGACGATGCTCGTGGCCCGCGGCACGCTGCGCGTGGGCGACGCGATCGTCGCCGGGGACGCCTGGGGCAAGGTGCGCGCACTCCACGACTACCGCGGCGAGAAGGTCAAGGAGGCCGGGCCAGGCACCCCGGTCGAGATCCTCGGCTTCGACAAGCCGCCTGCTGCGGGCGAGCACGCGCGGGTGGTCGAGAACGACCGCCAGGCGCGGCACCTTGCCGGTCTTCGCGGCCAGCGCCTGCGCGCCGAGCAGCTCGCCAGGAGCTCGAAGAAGGGCGTCTCCCTCGAGGAGCTCTTCACGCGCATGGAGGAAGGCGGTGTGCAGGAGCTCAACATCATCGTCAAGGGCGACGTGCAGGGCTCCGTCGAAGCGGTCGTCGGGGAGCTCGCCAAGATCAAGCACCCGGAGGTGGCCGTCAACGTCATCCACACCGGGATCGGAGCGATCACCGAGTCCGACGTCATGCTCGCCTCCGCCTCGAATGCGATCGTCGCCGGCTTCAACGTGCGCCCGAACGCCGAGGCGCGCGCTCTCGCCGAGCGCGAGGGCGTCGATCTGCGCACGTACCGGGTCATCTACCAGCTGACCGAGGACATCCAGCAAGCGCTCGTCGGCATGCTCGCCCCCGAGCAGGTCGAGGAGTCGCTCGGCGAGGCCGAGGTTCGTGCCCTCTTCCGGGCCTCCAAGCTTGGCGTCATCGCCGGCTGCTACGTCACCCGCGGCGTCATCCGCCGCAACTCGCAGATCCGCGTCGTGCGCGACGGAGCTGTCGTCTACGAGACGACGATCGCGAGCCTCAAGCGCTTCAAGGACGACGTCCGCGAGGTGCAGGAGGGCTTCGAGTGCGGGATCCTCCTCGAGGGCTTCAACGACGTGAAGGAAGGCGACGTCCTCGAGGCTTTCGAGACGCGCGAGATCGAGCGCACCGACCTCGATGTCAGCGGCAACGGAGGCGCCGCGACCGAGGCCGAAGAGCCGGCCGCGTCGTAGCGGGTTCCGCTCCGGCCGGATGGCCACGGGCTATGTCGGAATCTTGTCGGTGGAGCTCCACTTCCCCGACAACCATTCTCTGAAGGGCAAGCGGAAGGAGCTCCTGTCCGTGAAGGCGCAGCTGCAGCGGCGCTTCGGCGCCGCCGTCGCCGAGGTCGACCACCACGACGTCTGGCAGCGCGCCCGCCTGACGCTCGCCTGTGTTGCGCGCGGCCACACGGAGCTGGTCGGCCTCCTCGACGGAGCGGAGCGCTACCTCGCTGGACAGGCATTCGAGCTCGGGCTCGTGGAGCGGGAGATCGTGACCCTCGATGAGTGAGCGCATGCGACGCGTGAACGCGGCGCTCCGCGAGGTGCTCTCGGAGTCGATCGGGGAGCTCAAGGACCCCCGCATCGGCTTCGTCACCGTCACGGGGGTGAAGACGAGCCCCGACCTTCGCCAGGCGACCGTCTACGTGAGCGTCCTCGGCTCGGCGCGCAAGCGTGAGGCGACGCTGGAGGGGCTGCAGTCCTCGCACGGCGTCCTCCAGAGCCGTGTGAACAGCGAGCTCCGTCTCAAGCGGACTCCACAATTGACCTTCGAGTACGATCCGACGGTAGAGAGGGGCGTCCGGCTCTCCAGGCTCATCGATGAGCTCGCGCCAGACGAACACGACCGAGACTGACCTGCGAGCGATCGCGGAGGCGATCCGCGACCATGACCGCTTCCTGGTCACGACCCACGAGAACCCGGACGGAGACGCCCTCGGGTCGCTTCTCGCCACGAAGCTCATGCTCGGGCAGCTCGGCAAGGACGTCGTCATCTATCTCGCAGGACGGACGCCGCTTCCGCGCGAGTACCAGTTCATGGATCTCGGCGAGCTCGTCCGCGAGCCGCCGGCCGATGTCCACGAACGAGTCCTCCTCGCAGTGGACTGCGCGAACGAGCGCCGCCTCGGCCCCGATCCTTCGGTCTACGAGCGCGCGCCGTTCATCATCGACATCGACCACCACCACGACAACAGCCGCTTCGGAACGCTGAACTACATCGACGCCGGCGCGTCGTCGACGGGCGAGATCATGCGTGACCTCCTCCGCGAGCTCGGGGTCGAGCTGACGCACGAGATCGCCGAGGCCCTCTACATCGCGGTGGTCACGGACACCGGGCGCTTCCAGTATGCGAACACGACCGCCAAGGCGCTCCGGCTGGCCGCCGAGCTCGTGGAGGCCGGCGCCGACGTGCACAGAGTCTTTCAGGGCGTCTACGAGAACGTCGCCTTCGCCAAGCTCAAGCTCATCGCGAGGGCGCTCGACCATGCACGCGTCTACGAGGGCGGGCGCGTGATCGTCTCCCACCTCGAGAAGGACGACTTCGACGCGGCCGGGGCCGAGGAGCCCTACTCGGAGGGCATCATCGACTACCTGCGCGCGGTCGAGGGCACGGAGGTCGCGGCGCTCATCCGCCAGCCGCCGACGGGCGACGGGCCCGGCCGCCGCGTCAGCCTGCGGACGACGGAAGAGGACGTCGACGTCTCGAAGATCGCGCGCAAGAGCGGGGGAGGGGGCCATCCGCAGGCGGCGGGCTTCCCGAGCGAGGCCTCGGTGGAGGAGATCACCGACTTCATCCGCCGCGAGTACCTCGCCCAGGTCAACGGCGCCAGGAGGGCTTGACGAAACAGACACTGTGTCGCCGGAATCACCCTGGGCGGCGCGAGGCGGTGTCCTCGGTCGCGCCCACGCATCCGCGTTCAGAATCACGGCGCTCCCTGCGTCCTTGCCTCGCATCCGCCCAGAGCGCCCCGGCGACGAGGCCCGTTCCGCCAAGCCCTCCCAGTTGAACGGCCTCGTCCTGGTGGACAAGCCGGTCGGACCGTCGTCGTTCGACGTGGTCAAGCGCCTGCGAGAGCGCTACGGGGCAAAGGCCGGGCATGCAGGGACGCTCGATCCGCTGGCGAGCGGGCTCCTCCTGTGTCTGCTGGGCCCTTCGACCCGACTCGCGCGCTATCTCGTCGGGCTCGACAAGCGTTACGTCACGGAGATCCGGCTCGGCCTGCGGACGACGACCGGCGACGGTGAGGGCGACGTCCTCGAGGAGACGGAGATCGCCTCTCAGGCGGCGATCGCGGGGCTCGAGGGCGAGGTCGAGCTCGTGATTCCGCGGGCGTCCGCGGTCAAGATCGAAGGGGAGCGGGCGTACCGCCTCCACCGGCGCGGCGTCGCCGTCGAGATGCCGACGCGGGTCTCGACGATCCATGACGTACGGATCCGCCGCTACGCGCCCCCGCTCGTCGAGCTCGAGCTGCACGTGTCCAGCGGGACGTACGTGCGCGCGATCGCAGACGCGCTCGGAGGTCACTGCCGCACGCTCCGACGCACGGCGGTGGGCCCCTTCCGGGTCGAGGATGCCGACGACGCGCGCGTTCTGCCGCCTCTCGCCGCCATGGTTCACCTCCCCGCGCGGCGCCTGAGCGAGGAGGAGGTCACGCTCGTTCGGACGGGGCGGGCGCTGCCCGGGGAGGGAGAGGGGCCGGTCGCGCTCTGGGACGACGACGGGCTCGTGGCGGTCGGGCAGGCCGTCGGAGGGGTCATCCGCCCCGAGACCGTCCTTCCGCCCTCATGAACCTCCTCCGCAAGGCGGATTTCCGCAATTTCTGGCTCGGCCAGACGATCTCGCTCTTCGGCGACCAGGTGAGCCTGATCGCCCTTCCGCTGGCAGCGGTGCTCGTCCTCCACGCGAGCGCAGCGGAGATGGGCTACCTCGGCGCCGCGGCCCTCATGCCGCACCTGCTCTTCTCGTTGCCGGCGGGTGTCTGGCTCGAGCGCGTGGGGCGCCGGCGCGTGGTCATGATCGCGGCGGACTTCGCGCGGGCCGGGCTGGTGGCGAGCATTCCGGTCGCCTACTGGATGGGCTCGCTCACGTTCGCTCAGCTCTACGGCGTTGCGTTCCTCACCGGGTGCCTCGCCGTCTTGTTCGACATCTCGCACAGCACGCTCTTCGTCGCCGTGACCGAGCGCGAGGAGTACGTCGATGCGAATTCCCTCCTGAACGGCAGCCGGGCCTTCTCCTTCGTCGCAGGCCCGAGCGCGGGCGGCATCCTCGTCCAGCTCCTGAGCGCCCCGACCGCGCTCCTCGCCGATGCCGCCTCCTATATCGCCTCCGCGCTCTCGCTGGCGCGCATCCGCGCACCCGAGCCGCCACTCGAGCCAACGGAGGGCGGCATGCGCGCTCAGGTGTGGGAGGGCATCCGCTTCATCGGCCGGAGCCCCATCCTCCGGCCGTCGCTCGCCTCGGCGGCGACGTTGAACTTCTTCAACTTCGCCTTCGCCGCGCTCTTCATCCTCTACGCGACCCGCGAGTTGGGCATTCGGGCGGGAACACTCGGGATCGTGCTCGGCGCCGGGGCCGTGGGTGGGCTCCTGGGCGCGGTCGTGGCAGGGCGAATCGGCCGCCGCATCGGACTCGGGCCCGCGTTCGTGATCGGGATGATCCTCTTTCCGGCGCCGCTCCTGCTCGTCCCGTTCGCGTCGGGACCGAGGCCGGTGGTGATCGCCATGCTCTTCACCGCGGAGTTCCTCTCGGGCCTCGGCGTCATGATCCTCGACATCAACGTCGGCGCGATCATGACGGCGCTCACTCCCCACAGACTGCGATCGCGGTCCACCGGGGCGTTTCGCTTCGTCAACTACGGCATACGGCCGCTCGGCTCGCTCGCGGGCGGCGGAATCGGCTCGCTCATCGGCCTGCGCCCGACGCTGTTCGTGACGGCCGCCGCGGGGCTGGCGGGAGTGCTGTGGCTGCTTCCTTCGCCCGTGCCGTCGCTGATCGAGCTTCCGGAAGAGGAGCCGGCATGAGGGTCGTCCATTCTCCGGTCGAGCTCGAGCCGGCCGACCGGGCGGTGGCCATCGGGACCTTCGACGGCGTCCACCGTGGGCATCAGGCCGCGATTCAGGCGGCGATCGGCGCCGGCCTGCGCTCGACCGTTGTCACGTTCGATCCACACCCGCGCCGGGTCCTGGGCTACGACGTGGAGCTCGTCTCGACGCTCCAACGGCGCATCGAGCTCATCGGCGCGCTCGGGCCGGACGAGCTCCTCGTGCTCGAGTTCACGCCGGAGCTCGCTCGACAGGAGCCGGAGCAGTTCGTCCGCGAGCTCCTAGAGCCGCTCGGGACTCGGGTCGTCGTGGCGGCCGAGGACTTCCGCTTCGGCAAGGGACGGAGCGGCGACGTCGAGCTCCTGCGCCGCCTCGGCCTCGAGGTGCGGCTCGTGGAGCCGGTTGAAGGCGTCTCGTCGAGCCGCGTGCGGGAGCTCCTCCGCGCGGGCGACGTCGTCGGCGCGGCGCGCTTGCTCGGGCGACCGCCCGAGGTCGAGGGCGTGGTCGTCTCGGGAGACCAGCGCGGCGGCACGCTCGGCTTTCCGACGGCCAACATCGCGGTCGAGCCGGGGCTTCTCGTCCCCGGGCACGGGATCTACGCGGGCGCGGCGCTCGGCCGCCGGGTCGCGGCCTCCATCGGCGTCAACCCGCATTACGGCGGCACCGAGCGGCGCATCGAGGCCTTTCTCCTCGACTTCGAGGGCGATCTCTACGGCGAACGCCTACGGCTCGAGCTTTGGCAGCGTCTCCGCGACGAACGCGCGTTCGGCAGCGAGCAGGAGCTCGTGGCCCAGATTGCGCGGGACGTCGAGGCGGCGCGGGCCGCAAATCCCCCCGTTTAGGCGCAAGTTTTTCCCCGGTTCACGCGTCTTTAGAGACGAATGACACGGCTTTCTTTAGTTTCGTCGGTTCGCTGCCTGGGATGCGGGACGGTGTACGCGAAACCAGAGCGGGCTGGAACCGCCGAGTCGAACCCAGGCTGTCCAACGTGCAGCTACGTCGGCTGGGTGCTCGACGACGGCCGCATCAGGGAAGAGCTCGAGCTGCTCCGCTCCGCCGTGGATCCGCTGCCGCACCGTTTCTGGCAATCAGGCTGACCCCGCCGAAGTAGTGGTGGATGGCGCTCCAGCGCCGTACTTCGTAGTGCGCCTCGAGCGCGGCGACGGCTTCCGCGTCGAACCCGGGCTCGAGATGCACGAGCTCGCCCGTCGAATGGAGGCGCGGGCGGTCGACGGCAGCCTGCGTGTCGAGCCCTTCGTCGAGGATGCCGGCCATGACCTGAGCCAGGGCCGGTCGCAGCCGCGTCCCGCCGGCCGCTCCCGCGGCGAGGAGAGGACCGTCCTCGGCGAGGACGACCGTCGGAGCCATCATGCTCTCCATCCGTTGGCCGGGCTCGAGCGGGTTCACGAGCAGGTCGGCCTCGCCGAGCATGCTGTTCAGGTGGACGTCGAATCCGGGGAGGTAGTCGCCCGAACCGAGGCCCAGGCTGGTCGTCA
>DASXRO010000256.1:0-4934 GCA_036506555.1 Gaiellaceae bacterium | reverse complement strand
GGCGAAGACCTCCATCAGGATGCGGTCGCGCGCCGGCTTCTGCACGCCGTAGAACGGCAGCGCCGACTTCATGTACGCCTGCATCGGCCCCGCCTTCGCGGGGTCCGCGGCCGCGGCGAGCTCCGCGCGAACCGCGACGGTTAGTAGTCCGACTCGCCCCAGCTCTCGAGCTTCTGCCGCAGGTCGCGCAGGAACCGGCCCGCATAGGCACCGTCGACGAGGCGGTGGTCGTACGTCAGCGTCAGGTTCATGATCGAGCGAATCGCGATCACGTCGTCCCCGAGCTCGTCCTGGACGACCCACGGCCGCTTCACGATCGCGTACGTCCCGAGGATGCCGCTCTGCGGCTGGCTGATGACCGGCGTCCCGTGGAAGGTGCCGTAGCCGCCGGGGTTCGTGATCGTGAAGGTGCCGCCCTGGACGTCGTCGGGCATGAGCTTCTTCGACCGCGCCCGGTCGGCCACATCCTCGATCGCGCGGGCAAGGCCGAGGAGATTCATGCCCTCCGCGTTCTTGATCACCGGGACGATCAGGCCCTTGCCGCCTTCGAGCGCCACCGCGATGCCGAGGTTGATGTAGCTCTTGACGACGATCGACTCCCCGCGCGGCTCGGCGTTCATCCAGGGCCACTTCTCGATCGCGTCGATCGTCGCGCGCGCGATGAAGGCGAGGTAGGTGAGCTTGACCCCGTGGCGTTCCGCGTACTCGCGCTTCAGCTTCTCGCGGATGCCGACGACCTTCGAGAGATCGACCTCGAATGTCGTGGTGACGTGCGCGGACGTGTCCAGCGAACGGCGCATGTGCTCGGCGATGCCCTTGCGCATCGCCGACATGGGCTCGATCGTCTCGCCGGCGCCCGCGGGAGCCACGGCCGCGGGAGCAGGAGCGGGGCTGGGTGCCGCGGCCGGCGTCTGGGGAGCAGCTGCCGGAGGAGCTTCCGCCGGAGCGGCCGCCGGGGCTCCGCTTTCGATGAACTTGAGGATGTCCTTCTTGGTGACGCGGCCGCCGCGGCCGGTCCCTTCGACCTGGGAGACGTCGACGTCGTGCTCGGAGGCGATGCGCGCCACGACGGGCGAGACGAACTTGCCCTCGCGGCGCCCGTCGCCCTCCGGCTCCGGCTCCGGCTCGGGCTCGGGAGGAGCCTCGGTGGGCGCCGGCTCGGGGCGCGGTGACGGCGCCGCCTCGGCCTTCTCGGCCGTGGGGGTCTCCCCCTCCGCGCCCGAGGTGGCCTCGCTCTCCTGGGCCGCTTGAGCAGTGGCCGGTTCCGGTGGTGTCTCGGGCGTGGCCTCGACGGGCGCGCCCTCCGGAGCGATGACTGCGATCTTCGTCCCGACCGCGACCGTCTCTCCCTCCTGGGCGAGGATCTGCTGGACGACGCCGGACGCCGGGCTCGGCACCTCGGTGTCGACCTTGTCCGTGGAGATCTCGAGCAGAGACTCGTCGGCGGCGACCTCCTCGCCCTCCGATTTGAGCCACTTCGTGATCGTCCCCTCGGAGACGGACACGCCCATCTGGGGCATCACGACGTCGACTGCGGTGCCAGTCGCCATCAGTACTCGCCGAGCTCCTTGAGCCCCGCGACCACGTCCTCGACCTGCGGGATGAACGCTTTCTCGAGCGGCGGTGAGAACGGCACCGGCGTGTCGGGCGCGGTCACCCGCGAGACAGGCCCGTCCAGATGCTCGAAGGCCTCCTCGGCGATCGTCGCCACGATCTCGGCGCCGAACCCGCCGGTGCGAGTGTCCTCGTGGAGGACCAGGGCCTTCGATGTCTTCTCGACCGACTTCAGCACCGCTTCCTTGTCCCACGGGATCAGGGTGCGCAGGTCGAGGATCTCGACCGAGAGGCCAATCTCCTCCTTGACCTTCTGCGCCGCCTCGTCGGCCGTGAAGACCATTGCGCCCCAGGTGACCAAGGTGACATCGTCACCCTCCCGGTGGACGCGCGCCTCGCCGAAGGGAACGGTGTAGCGCTCTTCCGGAACTTCGTCCTTGATCCGCCGGTACAGGTGCTTGTGCTCGAAGTAGAGGACCGGGTTCGGGTCCTCGATGGCCGAGACGATGAGTCCCTTCGCGTCGGCGGGCGTCGCCGGGCAGACGACCTTGAGGCCGGGGATGTGCGCAAAGCTCGACTCGGGATTCTGCGAATGGAAGGGCCCGCCCGAGAAGCCGCCGCCGGACGGGAGTCGCACCGTGATCGGAACGGGCGTTCCCGCCCGGTAGCGTTGCTTCGCCGCCACGGTGACCAGGTGGTCCCAGGCGCAGGAGATGAAATCCGCGAACTGCATCTCGGCGACCGGCCGCAGGCCCATGATTGCCGCACCGGTGCAGCCGGCGACGATGGCCGTCTCCGACAGAGGTGCGTCGATGACGCGCCACTGGCCGAACTCCTCCTGGAAGCCTTGTGTGACCTTGAAGGCGCCGCCGTAGACGCCGATGTCCTCACCGATGACGAAGACGCGGTCGTCGCGGCGCATCTCCTGCCGGAGGCCCTCCGAGATTGCTTGCAGATAGGTCCGTTCCGGCATGGCTTACTTGTGGTGGGGAGTCTCGAGGTCTTCGGGTGTGGCGAAGACGCCGTCGAGAAGCGTCGACTCGTCAGGCATCGGGCTCTCGTCGGCGCGCTTGATGGCGTCGTTCAGGAGCTTCTTCACCTCGCCGCGGATCTCTTCCTCCTCCTCGTCCGAGAAGTCGGCGTTCTCGCGGAGCCAGGTGCGGAAGCGCTCGAGGGGATCGCGCTTGGCCCATTCCTCGAACATCTCCTTGGGGACGTAGAAGGCGTCGTCATGGACGGCGTGACCCTCCATCCTGAGCGTGAGGCATTCGATGAGCGTTGGCCCCTCGCCCGCGCGCGCCCGCTCGATCGCGCGCTTGGCTTCCCGATAGACGGCGAGGACGTCCGTGCCGTCGACGACGACGCCGTCGAAGCCGTACGCCTTCGCGCGATCGGCCACGTGCTCGCACGCGAACTCGAGGTGGGTCGGCGTCGAATAGGCCCACTGGTTGTTGTCGCAGACGAAGACCACCGGGAGGCGCCGGACGCCCGCGAAGTTCATCCCCTCGTGAGTGTCCCCGCGGGCCGAGGCGCCCTCTCCGAACCAGGCGAGCGCCACGCGCTTCTCCTCACGGATGCGAAACGCGAGCGCACAGCCTACGGCGACGGGAAGCATGGCCGGCAGGTGGCTGACCATGGCGATGAGACCGAGGCGGGCGTCCGCCATGTGAACGTTCCCGTCCTTGCCCTGCGTCGGTCCGTCGATCCGCCCCATGAACTGCGCGAAGATTCGCCACGGCTCGACTCCTCGAACGATGTGCACGCCCAGATCGCGGTGCAGCGGGGTGCCCACGTCCTCGGGCCCCATCGCGGTCGCCACCCCGATCGAAGCGGCTTCGTTTCCGCGTCCGGTGTAGAAGCTGCCCGGGATCTTCCCCTGCTTGTACAGGATGTGTCCCCGCTCCTCGATTCCCCGGGTCAGGATGAGATTCCGGAAGATGCCGAGCAGGTCCTCGCGGTCGAGGCCGGCTTCCTTGATCTCGCTCAGGGAGCCGACCGGCTCCGCTTCCCGCGCGATGGCCATGCGACAGGACACTCTAGCGGTAGGCTCAGAGCGTGGGTAAGGCGTCCGACTGGCTTCGCGAGGAGCGCCGCAAGACGCTTGGCGACTGGGTTGCGTTCTGCCTTTCGTGCGGGCACGCCCAGCGCTACTTCGAAGAAAACGAAGCGGAGCTTCCGTCCGCCTGCCCGGCATGTGGCGGCGAAATGCGCTCGCGCTGCCCGAGCTGCTCCGCCCCCTTCTCGTCCGTCTTCGCGGTCGAGTGCGAGGAGTGCGGCGGCGCCCTGAGGCCCGCCGAAGCCTTCGGCGGCCCCATCCGCAAGCCCTCCTAGCTCCAGTTCCTGCAGGTCTCGGACGTGTAGCCCGTGCCCAACGATGCGCCGTTCGCCTGCAGCCAGTCGCCGAAGCGCCGGGTGCCTGTCGGCGGGCTCTGGGACGTGAGGAGGCCCTGCATGAGACCGACCAGCTCGGCCCGCGTCACGAGCGTGTCGCGCAGAAGCCTTCCGAGCAGGCGGCTGAGACCGAACGCCAGGCGAGGGCTCCCGTGCACGATCGCCGTGCGCGAGCCGACCGCCTCGCGGACGAGGCGCACGAGCTCGTCGAAGGAGAGGATGTCCGGGCCGGCTGCGTCGGCGACCGCCCGCTCCGTCCCGAGCCCGGCCTCGACGGCCAACTCGGCCACGTCCTCGACGGCCACCGGCTGGAGCGTATAGCTCCCCGAGCCGGGGATGACGAAGAGCGGCAGCCGTCGCAGGAGCCAGGCGATGTTGTTGACGAGCACGTCCTCGCGCGCGAAGACGAGAGTCGGCCGCAGGATGGCGTAGGAGAGACCGGAGCGCTCCAGCGCCTCGTCGGCCCTTGCCTTTGCCCGGAAGTAGGGCAGCGGCGAGCAGGCGGTAGCGTTCGAGACGCTCAGCTGGACGACGCGGCGCACGCCTGCGGTCCGGGCGGCGCCGAGGAGAGTGTTCGTGTTGTCGAGGACCCGCTCGAATGTGAGATTCCCGCGAGGAGAGCGGATCCAGTAGGTGTTGTAGAGCGTCTCGACGTTACGCAGGCGCTCGGTCAGGGCGGCGGGGTCGCCGAAATCGAGCGGAAACGCTTCCACGCGGTCGCCGAAGGGGCTGGCGCTCTGGGGGTGCCGCGTGAGCGTGCTCACCTCCCGGCCGAGCTCGAGCAGGCGCGCGGCGATGTACCTCCCCGTGAAGGAGAACGCGCCGGTGACGACGTCCACGGCTAGTGCGCGAGGATCTCGGAGAAGTGGATCACCGTGACGGTGTCGTCCTCGGACACGTCGCGGTTGTAGAGCTGCCCGAGGAAGTTCGCCATGTCCTCCGGCCGGCGCATCTCGGGGTTGTCGCGCTCGATCTCGCGCGGCGAGAGC
>DASXRO010000255.1:0-1881 GCA_036506555.1 Gaiellaceae bacterium | reverse complement strand
GCGCGCCGGCTGTACCCCGGCGCGGTCGTCGCGCTCTCGGGCTCCCTCAACAGGAACGTGCGGGATTTCTATCGCCTGCACGCAGAAGAGCTCGACGTCGTCGAGCAGGGGCGGGTCGACCTGGGGGCGATCGAGCGCCTCATCGTCGTGGAGACGTCGCATCCCGCTCGCCTCGGGGAGTTCGAGCGCGTCGCCCGCGATCCGAAGGTGGAGGTCGTCGTCTTCGATCACCACGGTGGCGAAGAGCTCGACTGGCTCAAGCCGGAGAACGTCGTCCGCTCCGAAGACGGGGCGCTGACGACGACGATGGTCTCGATCCTCGCCGAGCGCGAGCTGGAGGTGACGCCGCTCGAGGCGACCGTCTTCGCCCTTGGCATCCACGAGGACACTGGGTCGCTGAGCTACGCCGGCGTTTCGCTCCGCGACGCCGAAGCGCTCGCCTGGTGCCTGCGCCACGGAGCGAGCCAGGACATGGTCGCGCAGTACCTCCACGCTCCTCTCAGCGAGAGCGAGCGCGCGCTCCTCGACGCGCTGCTTGCGGCGCTCGAGAAACACGAGGCGGCGGGCTTCGAGGTGCTGCTGGCAGCGGTCAGTTGGCCGGAGTACGTGGACGGCGTCTCGAATCTCGCCCACAAGATCGTCGACCTGACTGACTGCCGCGCCCTCATCTGTCTCGTCGAGATGGACGAGCGCGTCTTCTGCGTCGTGCGCACACGGGTTGCAGAGCTCGACGCGGCGGCCGTCGCGGCGGCCCTCGGTGGCGGGGGGCATACGCAAGCCGCCTCCGCCATCCACCGGGGCTCGCTCGACGAGGCCCGAGCGCTCGCCCTCGAGGCGCTCCCGGGCGCCGTCCGGCGTCGGCTCACCGCCGGCGAGATCATGTCGCGGCCGGCGCGCTTCGTCTCCCCGGAGGACACCGTTGCCCATGCGATGGTGCTGTGCCAGCGGCACCGGCAGAGCGGCATGCTGGTCGGGGAGCCGAAACGCCTCGTCGGCGTCGTCACGCGCGAGGACCTCGACAAGGCGATCGGTCACGGGCTTTCGCACGCGCCGGTGAAGAGCGTCATGAGCTCTGACGTCGTCACGTGCGCCGACGACACGCCGCTGCCGCAGGTCATGCGTCTCGTCGCTTCCGCGGAGCCGGGACGGGTCCCGGTGGTGAGGGGTGACGAGGTCGTGGGGGTGGTCACGCGCACCGATCTCCTCCGCGCGCTCGAAGAGCCGCTCGGCGAGGAGGAGGAGCCGGGCGGTCCCGATCTCGGCGAACGGCTGCTTGCCCTCGAAGGTCTCGAGTGCTTGTTCGAGGCGGTGCAGGCCGTCAGCGGGCCCTTCGAGGGCGTTTACCTCGTGGGCGGCGCGGTGCGGGACGTGCTCATGGGCGAGCCCAACTTCGACGTCGACATCGCGGTCGAGGGCGACGGTATCGCCTTCGGCGCAGCGCTCGCGCGCGCCCTCGGCGGGCGTGTCGTCCCGCACGAGAAGTTCGGCACGGCAATCGTGCTGCATGGAGAGGGCGGCCGGGTGGACGTGGCCACTGCGCGCACGGAGTTCTACGACTACCCGGGGGCGCTCCCGACCGTCGAGCAGGCATCCATTCGTCAGGATCTCTATCGCCGTGACTTCACGATCAACGCGATGGCGGTCTCGCTCAAGGGTGAGGATTTCGGCCGGCTCGTCGATTACTTCGGCGGCCACCGCGACCTCGCCGACGGGGTCGTGCGGGTGCTCCACAACCTCTCGTTCATCGACGACCCGACGCGGATCTTCCGCGCCATTCGCTACGAGACCCGCTACGGCTTCCACATGGACGGCCATACGCTCTCGCTGGCGAACGCCTGCGTCGAGATGGAGCTCGTCGGCGAGCTCTCCTCGGCCCGCCTG
>DASXRO010000254.1:0-7065 GCA_036506555.1 Gaiellaceae bacterium | reverse complement strand
CGCGCCGACCTTCGCGACCGCGTCCGCGGCATGGACGCCGGCGGGCTGGACTACGTCACGAAGCCGTTCAATCCCGTCGAGCTCGCGTCGCTCGTCCGTGAGGTGGTCGCCGCCGTCGCGCGCGGCGAGCGCGAGCAGCTGCGCACCGAGCGCATCGCCGAGCTCAGGGCTCTCTTCGAGGGCGTTTAGCGAAATTCTTCTAACGCTGTGCCGGCCGGGCCGTCTGGGCCAGCACGATCCCCGCGAGGACGAGGATGCCGCCCGCAATCTGGAGCGGGCCGATCTCCTCTTTCAGCCAGGCATAGGCGACAAGGCCCGCGAGCACCGGCTCGGCCATGGCGACGACGGTGGCTCTCGTGGCCGGGATGTAGTGGAGCGCCGTCACCATGAGGACGAACGGCACGACCGTCCCGAAGAGGACGATGTAGCCGAGGAGCAGCCAGACCGGCGTGCTGACGCCGGCGAGGCGGCCCAGCAGGGAGGCGTCGTCGCCCAGGATGCCGCCCGGGAACTTCCACCACGGCTGAGCGAACGACCAGAACACCGTCGCGAAGACGAACCCCCAGGCGAGGAGCGAGAAGACGTCGCGGCCGCGCTGCAGGCTGCGCTCGGCCATGAGGATGTAGAGCGCGTAGGCGCAGGCTGCTCCCAGGGAGGCGGCCACGCCCACGCCGCTCAGGGCGCCTCCGCTCCAGAGCTCGACGACCAGCGAGAGACCCGTCAGCGCGAGAGCCAGAGCGACCCACAGCCGCCGCCGCACAGGCTCGTGGACGAAGAAGCGCGCCCAGACGGCGACGAGCACCGGCGCGATGTACTGGATGACGAGCGCAATGCCGATGTCGAGGTGCTTGATCGCGGTGAAATAGAGCAGGTGCACGAGGGCGAGACCGGCGATCCCGAAGACGGCGAGGAAGCCGAGCTCGCGGGCGGAGACGCGGAGGCTTCGCGGCGCCAGGAGCGCGACTGCGGCGACGAGGACGAGAGCTGCCCCGGTGGCTCGAAGCTCCGCGAGCCTGAGCGGCGTCAGCCCGCCTGAGTCAAGCACCACCTTGGCCACCGTCGCGTTCACCGACCAGAGGCAGACGGCTGAGAGCACGAGGGCATAGCCGATGAGCGGGCGCCTCGCGGACGCAGGGGCCCGTGCCTCGAGCTCGGCCGAGGTGATGGGCGCGTCGACCACGGCGCCCGAGGTTAGCGGTACGCTTGGCCGGAGCGGGGCGTAGCTCAGCCTGGTATGAGCGCCGCGTTTGGGACGCGGAGGTCGCCGGTTCGAATCCGGCCGCCCCGACTGAGACCCGTGCGCCTCTGATAGACAGCGACGCATGCGCTACCGCAAGCTCGGCGCCTGGGGGGTCAGGATCTCCGAGATCGGCCTCGGCTCCTGGTTGACGTACGGGGGGTACGTCGAGGACGAGCGGGCGATCGCCTGCATCCACCGCGCCTTCGAGCTCGGCGTCAACTTCTTCGACACGGCCAACGTCTACCGGCGCGGTGCCGCCGAAGAGGTGACCGGCCGCGCGCTCAAGGATTTCCGCCGCGACGACTACGTGCTGGCGACGAAGGTCTATTTCCCCATGGGGGACGGCCCCAACGACCGTGGGCTCTCACGCAAGCACATCATGGAGCAGTGTCACGCGTCGCTCCGGCGCCTGGGTGTCGACTACGTCGACCTGTACCAGTGCCACCGGCCTGACGAGAGCGTCCCGCTCGAGGAGACGCTCCGGGCTCTGGACGACCTCGTCACCCAGGGGAAAGCGCTCTACGTCGGCGCCTCGATGTGGTCGGGCGAGCGTCTCGACGAGGCCCGGCGCATCCAGGAGAAGCTCAATCTCGACCCGATCGTCTCGAACCAGCCCGAGTACTCCATGCTCACACGCGACATCGAGGAGCACGTGCTCCCGACGTCGAAGCAGCTCGGCATCGGGCAGGTTGTCTACTCCCCGATCGCACAGGGCGTCCTCGCCGGCAAGTACAAGCCTGGCGAGCGCCCGCCGGAGGGGACGCGCGCGGCGACGCCCGGCGACTCGGGCTTCATGGAGCGCTTCATGCGCGATGACCTCCTGCAGGCTGTGCAGAACTTGCGCCCGATCGCGGACGAGCTCGGCATCACCATGGCCCAGATGGCGATCGCCTGGGTGCTCCGCGAGCCGGGCGTCTCGAGCGCCATCGTCGGCGCCTCACGGCCCGAGCAGGTGGACGAGAACGTCGCGGCGAGCGGAATCGAGCTTCCGCCCGAGGTGCTCGCGCGGATCGACGAGATTCTCGCGCCGGTGCGCTAGCCTGCTAAGCGACGCGGGCGACGAGCGAGAGCAGCAGGTAGACCCAGACGAGCCCGAGGATCACCGCGAGGACGATCCCGACGACGGTGCTCGCCTCGCGCGGGTCGCCCTGCCTGGCTGCTCGCCAGCCGACGATGCCGAAGACCACCGCCATCAGCGAGGCGATGCTCGTCGCGGGCAGCAGGTTGCCCGCGACCGCGAGGGTGGCGAACCACGTGACGATCCCCGCCAGGCCGAGCCAAAGGAACGCCGGCGCAGCACGCTCATCGTCTTCGAGCGAGCGAACGTCGTCTTCGAGCGTACGGACCAGCTCCCACACGCTCTCAGAGTAGGCCCGCCCAGGAGCCCGTTCCTCCCCCGGACGGGTTACAAGTCCTTGCGCTTGAACGCGAAAACAGCCGCTGCGCCGAGCACCGCGAGGTAGCCGAGCACGAACGGGCCCAGGAGCGTCCCCGCCTCCTGCGCGCCGCCGAACGGCCCCAGCGTGAGGGCGGCTCGCGTGAATCCGATCGTGTCGGCGGTGATCGCATTCAGGCCGTCCTGGTACAGCGCCTCGAAGGGCAGGGCCCACGAAGAGGCGTGTGCGATCGTCTTCAGGCTGCCCGAGTTGAGCGCTTCGCCGATCTGACCCAGTAGGCCGGCGACGAGCCCGGCGCCGAAGACCATGAAGACGGCGATCCCGTTTGCGATCGCCGAGAGGAACACCGAGCCGACCAGCGAGAGGGCGACCAGGACGACGACCGCGCCCACGAGCTCGGCCGCCGGCTGGACGATCCGGTCGGGCCACCAGCCGGTGATCGCGTTTGTGATGAGGAGCTCGGCCACGTACACGCACACGACGTAGGCCCCGCACACGATCGCGGCCGCGCCGAAGCGCCCGGCGAGCAGTGCTGTCCTCCCGACCGGACGCACGACGAGCGGCTGGAGAAGGCCGCGCTCCGCATCTCCTCGTACGACCGCGTGCGTGAGGAAGATGGCGAGCACGGTTCCCAGGAAGAGCGTCGCAAACATGGCCAGGCCGAAAAGCGTTGCGGCGAAGAGCACCTGCTGGTCGACGAAGACGCCGGTGCCGATCTCCTCGTTGCGAAGCGGCTCCGTTGACTGGAACGCTTTCCAGACACCAAGGGCGAAGAGGCCGAGGAACCCGGCCGTCAGGACGATGACGATGGGGAAGACACGACGCCGCATCGACTCGCGGACCGCGTACCCCCCGACGATGCTGACCCCAGTCAACTCGTCTCTCCTTCGACGGCTTCGAGGTAGATCTCCTCGAGGGTGCTGGTGAGCACCCGCACGCCGTAGACGCTCTCGCCGCCGGCTAGGAGCTCCGCGACGATGCGCGGCACGTCCGCCCGGCCGCCTTCGTAGTGACGCATGCCGCCGTCGACGTCGACCTCGATCCCGCGCGGCTTGGCCAGCTCGTCCGTGCGGCCGGCCGTGACGACCTCGCCCCGATGGAGGATGACGACGCGGTCGCAGACGAGCTCGACCTCGGAGAGGAGGTGAGAGTTGAGGAGGACGGCGACGCCTCGGCGGCGAAGCTCCTCGAGCAACCCGCGGACGGTGCGGCGGCCGGCCGGATCGAGCGCGCTCGTCGGCTCGTCGAGGAAGAGCATGCGCGGGGTCCCGACCAGCGCCTGAGCGATCCCGAGGCGCTGCTGCATCCCTTTCGACATGTCCTCCACCCTGCGGTCGCGCGCCTCGTCGAGCCCGACGAGCTCGAGCAGCTCGGTGCGCTCGCGCTCCTCGCCGGCCGAGCCTGCGAGCCGCTGGTGCAGGCCGAGCAGCTCGTCGGCCGTGTACCAGCCGGGAAAGCGGAAAAGCTCGGCCAGATAGCCCATCGCGGCGCGCGCCTCTCGAGAGCCGGCCGGCGCGCCGCACACCTCCGCCCGCCCGGCGCTCGCGCGCACGAGCCCGCAGCCGATCTTCACGAGGGTCGACTTGCCCGCCCCGTTCGGACCAAGGAGCCCGACGAGCTCGCCTTCATCGACGGAGATGTCGACCCCACCCAGCGCCGTGACGTTTCCGTACCGTTTGCCGAGTCCCTGTGCCGAGAAGGCGACCGCCATCGGCTCCGAGTGTACGCAGGTCGGACTAGAAGGACTTCGCCGGCACCCGTAGGCTCTTGCTGATGCCCGCCTGTTCGAAATGCGGTCAGGAGAACCCCGCTACCGCGCGCTTCTGCTTTGCCTGCGGTGCCTCGCTGGCGGAGCAGCATGCGCCCCGCGAGGAGCGCAAGGTTGTCACGGTTCTCTTCGCCGACCTGGTGAGCTTCACGAGTCGGGCCGAGCAACTCGACCCGGAAGACGTGCGCGCCATGCTCTCGCCGTACTACGCCCGGCTACGCACGGAGCTCGAGCGCCGTGGGGGCACGGTGGAGAAGTTCATCGGCGACGCCGTCATGGCGCTGTTCGGCGCTCCGGTCGCCCACGAGGACGATCCCGAGCGCGCCGTTCGCGCCGCTCTCGCGATCCGGGACGCGATCGGCGAGCTGAACGAGAGCGACCCGAAGCTCGAGCTCCAGGTGCGGATCGCCGTCAACACGGGGGAGGCGCTCATCTCCCTCGGCGCGCAGCCCTCCGAGGGCGAAGGGATGGCCTCGGGGGACGTGGTCAACACGACCGCCCGTCTGCAGGCCTCTGCGCCGGTGAACGGAATCCTGGTGAGCGAGACCACTTATCGCGCCACCGAGCGCACGATCGAGTACCGCGAGGCTCCGCCGATCACGGCGAAGGGCAAGGCTGCCCCGGTCACTGTCTGGGAGGCGCTCGAGCCGCGCGCCCGCTACGGCGTCGACATCGGTCGACGAGGACGCGTACCCCTGGTCGGACGGGAGCAGGAACTCGACGTTCTGCTCGACGCACTTGCCAGGGCTCGCAACGGCGGTGCCTCGCAGCTGGTCACCCTCGTCGGCGTCCCCGGGATCGGCAAGAGCCGCCTTGTCGTCGAGCTCTCGGCGATTATCGACGACCAGCCCGAGCTCATTTTTTGGCGGCAGGGGCGGTCGCTGCCCTATGGAGAGGGCGTGACCTTCTGGGCGTTGGCCGAGATCGTCAAGGCGCAGGCCGGCATCCTCGAGACGGACTCGGCCGAGGCAGCCGTCCAGAAGCTTGACCAGACCGTTGAGGATGTTGTCGCCGACGAGGCCGAGGCCGACTGGATCGAGAGCCAGCTGCGGCCTCTGGTCGGGCTAGAGGATGAGGCCCAGCTGGGCACCGACCGTCAGGCTGAGGCCTTCGGCGCCTGGCGCCGGTTCTTCGAGCATCTGGCGGAAAGGAGCCCGCTCGTGCTCGTCTTCGAGGACTTGCACTGGGCTGACGACGGGCTGCTCGACTTCATCGACTACCTGGTCGAGTGGGCGGGCGGCGTCCGACTCCTCGTCGTTTGCATCGCGCGGCCGGAGCTCCTCACCCGCCGCCCGGGCTGGGGGGGCGGGAAGCCGAATGCGACGACGCTCTCGCTCTCTCCGCTATCGCGAGCGGAGACCGCGCGCCTCGTCGCTGCGCTCCTGGAGCAGGCTGTTCTCCCGGCCGAACTGCAAACCGCCCTGCTCGAACGTGCCGAAGGGAACCCGCTCTACGCCGAGGAGTACGTGCGCATGCTTCAGGACCGCGGGTTTCTCCGGCGTGAGAATGGGACCTGGCGCTTCGAGCAGACCGAGGATCTTCCACTGCCGGAATCGGTACAGGGAATCGTCGCCGCCCGCCTGGATGCCCTCTCGCCGGAGGAGAAGACTCTTGCGCAGGACGCCGCGGTCATCGGCAAGGTCTTCTGGATCGGCGCTGTTGCCGCCGTGGGCGACCAGCCGCGTGGGGCCATCGAAGAGCGTCTGCACGCGCTCAGCCGGAAGGCATTCGTTCGTCGCGAGCGGCGGTCGTCAGTCGCGGGCGAGGAGCAGTTCACCTTCCTCCACGTCCTCGTGCGGGACGTCGCCTATGGGCAGATTCCGCGCGGCAGCCGCTCGGCCAAGCATCGCGCAGCCGCTGAGTGGATCGCCTCGCTGAGCGCCGATCGCTCCGAGGATCGCGCCGAGATGCTCGCCCACCATTACCTGAGCGCTCTGGAGCTTGGCCAGGCTGCCGGTGAGGACACCGGCGCGTATGCCGAGCCCGCCCGGATTGCGCTTCGCGAGGCTGGCGACCGGGCGCTGTCGTTGAACGCGTTCGCAGCGGCGGCTCGCTTCTACGACTCCGCGCTCGGGCTCTGGCCAGTGGATGATCCCGGACGGCCGCATCTGCTCCTTCGTCTCGGAAGGGCCCGCCACGACGCAGAAGGGGAGGGCATGGACGTCTTGATCGAGGCGCGGGACGCCCTGCTGGCGGCGGGCGAGCCCGAGGCGGCCGCCGAGGCGGAGGTCCTACTCGGTGACCTCGTGGGCACTCGGGGACAACGAGATCTTGAGGACGAGCACCTCGAGCGTGCGGCGGCGCTCGTCGCGGACGTCCCACCCTCGCGGTCGAAGGCGTACACGCTGAACTACCTCGCCATGTCGCTGATGCTGCGCGGACACCATCGGGAGGCGATTCGCGTCGGGCGGGAGGCTCTGGAGATGGCACAGAGGCTCGGGCTCGAGGACCTTCGCGCCCATGCCCTGAACTCCATCGGTACTTGCCGCACGCTCTTGGGTGACACAGGCGGTATCGACGACGTCGAGCGAAGTCTCGCCATTGCGCTCGAGAACAACCTGCCGGGGGACGCGCGGCGAGGGTACGGGAATCTTGCTGAGGTGGTAGGGAACCAGCTTGGCGACCTCGGGCGCGCGTTCGAGCTTCGCGCCGAGGCTCTG
>DASXRO010000253.1:0-8392 GCA_036506555.1 Gaiellaceae bacterium | reverse complement strand
ATGGCGACAACCGTGCGGACCTTGCAGAACTTCATCGGCGGCGACTGGGTCGAGTCGACCGGAGAATCGTCGCGCGAGATCCTCTCCCCGGTCACCGGCGAGAAGCTCGCCGACGTCCCCGACGCGAGCCCGGAGGACATCCGCCGGGCGGCCGCCGCCGCGCGCGAGGCGCAGCCGCGCTGGGCGGCTCTCTCGGCCTGGGAGCGGGCGCGGGTCTGTCACGCGATCGCGGACCTGATCGAGGAGCGCAAGGAGGAGTTCGCGCGCGAGCTCACGCTCGAGCAGGGCAAGCCCTACGTCGCCGAGGCGATCCCCGACATCGAGGAGACGGCCGAGAACTTCCGCATAGCAGCCGAGGACGTGAAGCGGATGGAGTCCGCTGTCATCCCGTCTCAGGACGTCAACAAGCGCATCATCACGTTCCGCAAGCCGAACGGCGTGTACGCGGGGATCACGCCGTGGAACTTTCCCACCCTCATCCCCGTCGAGCTGATCGCACCGGGCATCGCCGCCGGCAACGTGATCGTCATGAAGCCGTCCGAGTGGACGCCGATCGCGATGGCGAACTTCATGCAAATCATGGCCGACGCAGGATTGCCCGAGGGCGTCGTCAGCGTGGTCTACGGCGGCGGCGACGTCGGCGAGCGCCTCATCCAGGACGAGAACGTCGACTGCATCGGGTTCGTCGGGTCACACACGACGGCGGAGAAGATCGTGCGCGCGGCCGGCCTCAAGCGCTCGCTCATCGAGGCGAGCGGCAACGGCCCCGTCGTCGTCTGCGCGGACGCCGACCTCGAGGCAGCGGCGAAGGGCGCCGTCTTCGGCGGATTCTTCTGCGCCGGCCAGGTCTGCTGCGCGACGGAGCGGGTGCTCGTGGACCAGCGCGTGCACGACGACTTCCTCGCCGCCGTCGTCAAGGAGGCCGAGGGCTGGAAACTCGGCGATCCCTTCGATGAGGACACGCTCGTCGGCCCCATGAACAACGAGCCCACCGCGCAGAAGATGGACCGCCACCTCGAGGACGCCCTCGCCAAGGGCGCCGAGGTCATCGTGGGCGGGGTGCGAGACTCGGGGCGGCCGACCGAGCTCTACTACCAGCCCACCGTGGTCGACGGAGTCGGCATCGACACGCTCATCAACCGCGACGAGACCTTCGGGCCGATCGTCCCACTCATCGCGGTCCAGGACGACGACGAGGCGCTCGCGGTCGCGAACGACTCCTATCTCGGGCTCCAGGCCGCCGTGTACACGCGCAGCCTGAAGCGGGCCTTCACCTACCTGGACAACCTACGGGTCGGGAACGTCGTCGTCAACGACTCGACGGACTACTGGGAGGCGCACGAACCGTTCGGTGGGGCGTCCGGCACCCGCACCGGCTGGGGGCGCATCGGCGGGCGCTACACGATGCTCGACATGACCGACCTGAAGACGGTCGTGCTCGACGTCGGCGGGCTCGAGTAGCGCTTGGCGTACCTCGTACTGCTGGCCCTCGCGGCGCTCGACGCCGCGGGCTACAGCATCATCGCGCCCGTCGTCCCCGAGATCGGCGACCAGACCGGTGCGGGCCCGGGCGTCATGGGCGCCCTGGTCGCCGGGTTCGCGGTCGGCCAGGCGGTCGGCTACCCGCTGGCGGGCAGAGGCATCCAGCGCCGCCATGCCGTCGGCGTGCTCCTCGCCTCGTTGGCGCTCATCGTCATCGGAGACCTCGGTTTCGTCGCGGGTGGTGGGCTGCCGGTCTACTTCCCCGCCCGCCTGCTCCAGGGAATCGGCGCCGGCGGCCTGTGGATCGGAGTCTGCTTCGCCGTCCTCGAGCGCTATCCGGGCGAGGAGTTTCGGCGCCTCACGGGGATCCTCGGCATGTATTCCGTCGGGGCCATCGCAGGCCCCGCGATGGCGGCCGTCGGCGGGATCCGCGGCCCCTTCCTCATCCATCTCGGTGCTGTCCTCGTGTTGGGAGCGGCGCTCACCTCACTCGGGGCCGGCGAGCCCGTGCCCGTCGGGTCCGACCGCTCGGCTCTACGCTCGAGCGGTTTCTGGCTGGCGTCGGCGGGGATCCTGCTCGTCGCGCTCGGCCTCGGCACCTTCGACGGGCCGCTTCCGCTCCACTTCGCCGAGGAGCTGAGCCAGGCGCAGATCTCCGCGCTCTACGTTGGCTCGGCCGTCGTCGCCGGAGTGGCGGCGACGGCCTCGGGGAGGCTGCCGCCGCGCCTCATCCTCGGCGCGGCGACCGTCTTGATCCCGCTCGGAATCGCGCTCGCCGGCCTGACCGACACGGTGCCGGTCTGGCTTGTCGCTGCGGGCCTCGCGGGTCTCGGCGTCGGAATCGGCGAAGCCGGGGCCCTCGGCGTCCTCCTCGACACGATCGGCACCGAGCGCATCGTGCTGGCGATGGTGGTCTGGTCGCAGATCTGGGCGATCGGCTACCTGGCCGGGCCCGCGGCCGGGGGCGGCGTCGCGCAGGCGCTCGGCTTCGGCGCGATCGGCCTCGTGCCGCTCGTCGCGTCCCTGCTCGTGGTCGCCTCGTTCCTGCGCGGCGCACGGCCCGCTTAGAACGAAGCGGCCTCTCTCTTCCTGGAACGCGTCAAGCCCGGGAGGCCTCGAACCGCAGCTTCGCGAGCTTGAGGTCCTCGGGGATCCGGGTCGGGTAGCTGCGCGTCAGGCAGGCGCGGCAAAAAGTCCCCTCGGGGCGCCGCGTCGAGTCCTGGAGCCCCTCGAGGGAGAGGTACGCGAGCGTCGTCGCGCCGATCAGCTCCCGCACCTCTTCCACGGACCGGGAGGCTGCGATGAGCTCGCGCTCGTCCGCCATGTCGATCCCGTAGAAGCACGGCGAGAGAATCGGGGGCGACGAGATGCGGACGTGGACCTCGAGCGCGCCCGCCTCGAAGAGCATCGCCACGATCTGCCGCGTCGTCGAGCCGCGCACGATCGAGTCGTCCACGACGACGACGCGCTTGCCCGCCACCTCGGCCAGCGGATTGAACTTCGACCTGATGCCATGCTCGCGCAGCGCCTGGTCGGGCTGGATGAAGGTGCGCCCGACGTAGCGGTTCTTGATCAGGCCTTCCGCGAAGGGAATCCCGCTCGCGCGGGCGAATCCGATCGCGGCCGGGGTCCCCGAGTCGGGAACGGCCATGACGAGGTCAGCGTCGGCCGGCGCCTCGGCGGCGAGCCGCTCACCCATGCGCACCCGTGCCCCGTGCAGCTCGACGCCGCGGAGCTTCGAGTCGGGCCGGGCGAAGTAGATGAACTCGAAGATGCAGAGCGCGCCGCCCGCCTTCGGCTCGACTGCCTGGATCTCCCGGCAGCCGTCCTCGTCGATGACGACGAGCTCGCCCGGCTGGAGCTCGCGGACGAGCTCGGCTCCGAGCAGGTCGAACGCGCAGCTCTCCGAGGCGAGGAGGAAATCGCCGTCGAGCCGTCCGAGGGCGAGCGGGCGGATGCCGTCGGGGTCGCGAAAGCCGATGAGCTTGCCCTCGGACAGGAGCACCGCCGAGAAGGCACCTTCGATCCTCGCCATGGCAGCGGCCACCGCTTCCTCGAGCGGCCGCTCGCCGCGGGCGATCAGCGCTGCGATCACCTCCGTGTCGGAGGTCGAGTTGAGGCGAACGTCCTCCCGGAGCAGCTCGGCCCGCAGCTCGCTAGTGTTGGTGAGATTCCCGTTGTGGCCGAGCGCGACGGTCCGGGCGCGGCCGTGCTGGACGATCGGCTGGGCGTTCGCCCAGTGCGTCGACCCCGTGGTCGAGTAGCGCGTGTGGGCGATCGCCACGTGGCCGCGCAGGCCACGGAGCTTCTGCTCGGAGAAGACCTGGGTCACGAGGCCCATGTCGCGGAGGACGGTGAGGCGCCCGCGGTCGTCGGAGACCGCGATTCCCGCCGACTCCTGGCCGCGGTGCTGGAGCGCGAAGAGCCCGAAGTAGGAAAGACGCGCGACGTCGCGCTCGGGGCCGTAGATGCCGAAGACGCCGCACATCAGAGGTGATCCGTCCGGTGACGGTGCCGGATTTCTGGCGCGCGAAAAGCGAGCCAGGCTAGGACGCAAGGAGCCTGCGTATTGAACTCAAATACGGGGGCGACCGAGGACGACGCATGGCGACGCTTTGCAGCCGCCCAGAAACCGGTGGACGTTGCCGGGCGGGTCACTTCGCACCCTCGTATGCGTTCTGGAGCTCCGAAACCTCAACGCCAAGGAGTTTCTGTCCGCCGACGACGCCCAATTTGCGGTGCGGAACGGCTTCGAGGATCGAGGCGTCGTCGGCGGAAATCGAGACCGCTGCGAGCCCGCCGCCCTCGCCGAACCAGGTCATGGCGTCGTCCTCGAGCTCGATGCGCGCGCCGATCCCCGCGGCGAGCGCGACCTCGGCGAGCGCGACTGCGAGCCCGCCTTCGGCGGCGTCGTGCGCGCACGTGAGGACCGGGGAGGCCCGCCAGAGGAAGCGCACGAGCGCCGCTTCGGCGGCCAGCTCGGGCCACGGCGGCCGTCCTGCCGGGCCGCCGAGGAAGAGGGCCTGGTACTCGGAGCCGTCCAGCGTGAGCTCCGGCGCGCCGACGACGAAGACCGCGTCGCCTTCCCGCCATGCACCCGGCGCGAGACGCACGTCGGCCACGAGGCCGACGCACCCGACGACCGGCGTCGGCCAGACGGCGCGCCCGTCGGTCTCGTTGTAGAGGGACACGTTTCCCGACACGACCGGCGTCTTGAGCGCCTCACAGGCGAGCGCCATGCCTTCGATCGCCTCCTCGAGCTCCCAGGCGACCTCTGCCTTCTCCGGGTTGCCGAAGTTGAGGCAGTCCGTGATCGCCAGCGGCCGCCCGCCTGCACAGGCGACGTTGCGCGCCGCCTCGAGCACTGCGAGCGCTCCGCCGGTACGCGGGTCGAGTGCGGCGAGGCGTCCCGCTCCGTCGAGCGAGACCGCCAGGCCGCGCGAGGAGGGCCGCAGCCGCAGGATGGCCGCGTCGAGCCCGGGCCGCCGCACCGTTCGCGATCCGACCAGGTGGTCGTACTGGCGAAAAACCGGCGCGCGGCTGCGCACATTCGGAGCGGCGAGGAGGTCGAGGAGCTCCTCGGGATCGGCCTTGATCGGGTGGTGGACGATCGGCTCTGCGAGCGTGCGCGCCCGAGTCTCCACGCGGTAGCGCGGCGTCTCCTCGGTGAGAAGCGCGATCGGGATCTCGCCGACGACCTTTTCGTCGAAAAACGCCCGGAGGAGACCAGACTCGGTCACGACGCCGATCGCCGAGCACTGGAGCTCCCACTTCTCGCAGACCGCAGCGACGTCGGCGAGGCGGTCGGTGACGCACACCATGCGCTCCTGGCTCTCGGAGATGACGATCTCGACGGGCTCGAGATCGGGCTCGCGGAGCGGCACCCGGTCGAGGTGGACGTCGATGCCGACACCGCCGCGGCTCGCCATTTCGGAGAGAGAGGAGGCGAGGCCGGCGGCGCCGAGATCCTGGAGCCCTTCGACGAGCCCGCCCTCGACGAGCTCGAGGCTCGCCTCGATCAGCTTCTTGCCCGTGAACGGATCGCCGATCTGCACGCTCGGGCGCTTGTCCTCGTCCTCCTCGGAGAGCTCCTGGCTCGCGAGCACGCTGGCACCGCCGATTCCGTCGCGCCCGGTCGTCGCGCCGAAGAGCACGACGAGGTCGCCGGGTCGGGTCGCGCGGGCGCGGACGACGCGCTCGGTCGGGACGAGGCCGACGCACATTGCGTTCACGAGCGGGTTGCCGGCGTAGTCGTCGGCGAAGAACGTGTCTCCGCCGACCGTGGGCACCCCCACGCAGTTCCCGTAGTGGCCGATGCCGGCGACCGCGCGGCCGAACGCGAAGTCGGACTTGCCGAAGCGAAGGCCGTCGAGGAGCGCAATCGGGCGCGCGCCCATGGCGACGACGTCGCGGAGGATCCCGCCGACGCCGGTGGCAGCGCCCTGGAAGGGCTCGACTGCCGAGGGATGGTTATGGCTCTCCACCTTGAAAGCCACGGCCTCGCCCTCCCCGAGGTCGACCACCCCCGCGTTCTCGCCGGGTCCCTGCAGGACGCCCGGGCCTTCGGAGGGCAAGCGACGGAGCTGCAGGGCCGAGTGCTTGTAGCCGCAGTGCTCCGACCAGAGGAGGGAAAAAACGGCGAGCTCGAACTCATTCGGCGGGCGGCCGAGTAGGCCCTTGATGCGGTCGAATTCCCCGTCGGTGAGACCGAGCGCGCGGTGAAGCGGCTGTTCCGCGACCGAGCTCAAAGGAGACCCCCACAATACCGCTTGCCCCGGATCCCGACGGGTAGCGTACGGACGTGGTCCGCGGCTACGTCCCTCTGCTCCTGATCGTCGGAGGGATCTGGGGGGCCTCGTACCTCTTTATCAAGGTCGCCGTCCGGGAGATCGAGCCGACGGCGATGATGGATCTGCGGCTGCTCCTGGCTGCCGCTGTGCTGCTCCCGTTCCTGGCGCTTCGGCTCGGCGTCAAAGGCTCGGTGCGGGAAATCCGCTCGACCGGCGTCGGCGCATTCATCCTCGGTGTCTCGAACATGGCGATTCCCTTCGTCCTCATCGCCTGGGGGGAGAAGCACATCGACTCGGGCGTCGCCGCGATCGCCAACGCCACCGTCCCGATCTTCGTCGCCATCCTGGCCATCCGCTTCAACCCGAGCGAGCGTGTACACGGCCTGCGTCTCGCCGGGGTCGTCCTGGGGCTCGTCGGCGTCGGCGTCCTGACCGGCCTGCACCCGCAGGGCGGCTGGTGGGGAGTCGCCGGCACCCTTGCGGTCGTCGTCGCGTCGCTCTCGTATGCAACCGCCAACCTCTACGCGCAGCACCGCTTTCCGCGAACCGCGCCGCTCGTCTACACGACGGCATCCACGCTCGCGGCCGGAGCCGTCCTTCTCCCGTTCGCGCTCCTCCAGCTTCCGGACGCGATGCCGGGCTGGAGGGCGCTCGCCTCCGTCGCTGCGCTCGGCATCGGCGGCACCGCTCTCGCTCTCCTCTTCTACTACGCCATGCTCAACCGCTACGGGGCCTCGCGCTCCTCGCTCGTCACGTACCTGTTGCCGCCGTTCGCGCTCTTCTACGGGGTCGTCTTCCTCGACGAGCGCATGACGCTGAACGCGATCCTCGGGCTGCTCCTCATCCTCGCGGGAGTTGCGCTCGGCTCGGGTCTCCTCGGGCTCGCCCGGCGCCGGGCTGCCGAGCCCGCGACGCCGCGGCCGTGACCGAGCCGCTCGAGGGGGAGGGCTTCCGGCTCCGGCGGGCGACCGCCGACGACGTCGACTTCATGGCTGCGCTGGCGACCCACGAGGACGTGGAGCCGTTCATGGCCGCCGTTTCCGCGCGCGATGTGCAAGCGCTGACCGAGGAGATCGACCGCTCGTCGCGGGACCCGGAGCTCTACGGCCAGTTCCTCGTCGAGGTGGACGGGGAGCGGGCCGGCGTCATGGCCTTCGAGGTCTCCAACCGGCGGAGCCGCGTCGCCAACCTGCGCGGGCTGATGCTTCACCCCGACTTCCGCGGCCGCGGGATCGCGGATGCGGCCGCCCGCCTTCTCGTCCGCCACCTCGTCTTCGACCTCGACTACCACCGCGTGCAGCTCGAGTGCTACGGCTTCAACGAGCGCGCGATCCGCCATGCTGAGCGGGCCGGGTTCGTGAAGGAGGGCGTGAAGCGCAAGGCGTACTGGCGCCACGGCCAGTGGGTCGACGGCGTCCTCTTCGGGCTCGTCCGCGAGGATCTCGAGTGACGACTCAACCGTGAGGTGGTCGTCCTGCGGTAGTACGTTTTCGCCGCCGGCGCCAGGATAGGCTGCGACTCCATGGCTGAGCTTCTGCTCTTCCATCATGCACAGGGACTGACGGCCGGGTGCCTCTCTTTCGCCGAGGAACTCCGCGCTGCCGGCCACGTCGTTCATGCTCCGGATCTCTACGACGGCGAGACCTTCACCGAACTCGCCGACGGCGTTGGCTACGCCGGGCAGGTCGGCTTCGACACGATCATCGAGCGCGGCCGACTCGCCGCTGACAGCTTGCCGACCGAAATCGTCTATGCCGGCTTCTCGCTCGGGGTGCTGCCGGCGCAGATGCTGGCCCAGACAAGGCCCGGCTCGAAGGGAGCCTTGCTGTTTCACAGTTGCATCCCGACCTCGGAGTTCGGCCGCCCGTGGCCGCAGGGCGTCCCGCTCCAGATTCACATGATGGACGCCGACGAGTGGGCCTTGCCGCCGAACGAAGACCTGGAAGTCGCCCGCCAACTCGCCGAGACAGTCGAGACCGTAGAGCTATTCCTGTACCCCGGCGATCGGCATCTGTTCGCTGACAACAGCCTGCCCGACTACGACGAGAGCGCCGCGACGCTGCTCAAGCAGCGCGTGCTCAGCTTCCTCGACGACCTCGAGTAGCTGCGACAGGGCTACT
>DASXRO010000252.1:0-4858 GCA_036506555.1 Gaiellaceae bacterium | reverse complement strand
CCTGACGCACTACTTCAACCACGCGGGGTCGGCCTACGCCCTCGTGGGAGTGACGGTTGGCCCACGCGCCGGCTTCTTCGCCTGCTGGGCGCTCCTGGCCACGTACACGACCTTCCTGGCGGCCAACTTCGCCGAGATCGGCCTGTTCGGCGAAAACTTCTTCAGCGGCATCGGGATCTGGGACAACCCGGACTGGGTGATCATCTCGCTCGTCGCCGCGGCACTGCTCTGGGTCTTCGCCTACAACGACATCCGCGCCGTGACGCGGGGCCTCCTCAGCCTCGAGTTCATCTCGGTTGCGCTCGTCACGATCCTGATCGTGATCATCTACGTGAAGGTGATCGGGGGGAGCGCCCCGAACGGCCAGGGCTTCACGCTCAAGCCGTTCGTCCCCGAAAGCGGGACGACGATCGGGGCCGTTGCCTTTGCGTCGGTCTTCGGCCTCCTTTCCTTCGGAGGGTTCGAAGGCGCAGCGGCGCTGGGAGAGGAGACGAACAACCCGCGGCGCAACGTGCCGCTCGCCATCGCGGTCGCAGTCGGCTTCTGCGGCGTCTTCTACACCATCGTCATGCTCGCGCAATCGCTCGGCTTTGGGCTCGACCAGGCGGGCACCAAGGCCTTCTCGACTTCGTCGGGGCCGCTCTCGGATCTGTCCAAGAGCTACGTCGGGAGCGGAATGGCCGACGCCATCAACTTCGGCGCGATGATGAGCGCGTTCGCGAGCGGGCTGGGATGCGCCGTCGGCGCCGCCCGCCTCCTCTTCGCCTTGGGTCGAGACGGCTTCGTCACGACCCGACTCGGCGACGTCTCCCGCCGCACGGGCGCACCGTACAAGTCGCTGGCGGTCGTCATGAGCTTCGCAGTCGTCGTCGGAGTGGCTCTCCGCATCAACGGGACCACCTCCGTGAATGCGTTCTTCTACATGGGGACGCTGGGTGTCCTCAGCATGCTGGTCGCCTACCTGGTCACGAACTTCGGCGCGATGAAGTTCCTCCACCTGGGACGGCGGGAGGCGCCGTGGCGGGTGATCATCCCGCTGCTCGCGGTCGCGGCTTTGGTCTACACCCTCTACAAGAACCTGTGGCCGAGGCCGCCGCACCCGTACAACCTGCTCCCGTACATGGTCGCCGGCTGGCTGGCGCTCGGGATTGCCATCGTGCTCGCATTCCCCCACCTCGTCCGGAGGATCGGGCGGAATCTCTCCCGCGCCGAGGGCATCGCGATGCCCGAGGAGTAATCAGGGAACGGGCTGCGGTGCGCGAGGATTCGGCAGGGGCGTCAGGACCGGCTCGATCTGCTCGCGCAGGTGCTCGAAGGCGGGCGGCAGCGACAGGCGCTCGCCGAGGTGCTCGAGCGTCTCGTCGGCCGTGAAGCCCGGTCCGATCGTCGCCAGCTCGAAGAGGACGCCACTCGGCTCCCGGAAGTAAACCGAGCGGAAGTAGAAGCGGTCGATGACCGGCGTCGGGGAGCCGCCGCCGGCGATCACCCGTTCGCGCCAGGCCTCGTGCTCCTCGGGCGGCGAAGCCCAGGCAACGTGGTGCACGGTCCCGGCGCCGCCGATACCCCGCTCGCGAGCCTGGTCGCAGACGTAGAACGAGCCGCGTTTCTCCCCGCGGATCTCGTACCCGCGCTCGCTCTTCGGATCGAACTCGAGCGCACCGGTCAGGAACTCACGGTTCGCCTCGGGCTCGAAGCTGAAGGCGCGCACGCTGTCGAAGCCCTGGAGGGCGACTTCGGCCGGGATCTCGGGATGCTCCGCGACGAGCGGCGCGTCCTCTGTCTCGACGACCGCGAGTTCGAGCCCGAGGCCCTCGGGGTCGGAGAAGCGCAGTCGCTCCTGCTCGCGCGCGAGGTCGACGCCTTCCGGGCGAAGCCGCTCCTCCCAGAAGCCGAGCGCCTCCTCGGAGGCGACGCGCCAGACGATGCGGTGCACCATGCCAGCACCGGCGCGGCCGCGGCGGGCGCCCGGATACTCGAAGAACGTGATGTCCGACCCTGGGCTGCCCAGCTCGTCGGCGTAGAAGAGGTGGTAGACGGTCGGGTCGTCCTGGTTGACCGTCTTCTTGACGAGGCGAAGGCCGAGCACGCGGGCATAGAAGTCGACGTTGCGGGGCGCATCCGCGGTGATGGCCGTGATGTGGTGAATTCCTTCGAGGCGCATGGCTCCAATCTAGCTCGCGGGCGGCGCCCCCCGGGCCGCGGCCGCCTGGCCCACCCCCGGTGGGTCTGTGAGAATGGCACCGGGACGCCGCATGGAACGCCGAGCACTGCGTGGAGTGCCTAGGCACGCTCCGCCGCGGCAGATCCGCGCCGCGGTCTGGTTCGCACTCGTAACGGGTGCCTACGTCGGCGCGGCCAAGCTCGGCATCCACCTGAACGTCTCCCGCGGCGTCATCACGCCGGTGTGGGCGCCGTCCGGAATCTCCCTCGCCGCTCTTTTCTTGCTGGGCCTTCGCTACTGGCCCGCCGTGACGATCGGCGCGTTCGTCGCCAATGCGACGAGTGACGTGCCTCTCGCCGTTGCCGCGGCGATCGCGCTCGGCAACACGCTGGAGGCAGTCATCGGCGCGGGGGTCATGCGCAAGTTCGGCTTCCGGCCCGAGCTCGACCGGGTTCGCTCCGTGATCGTCCTCACCGTGGGCGCTGCCCTGGTCAGCACGGCCATCGCCGCAACGAACGGCGTCACGGTTCTCACGATCGCCGGTGAGAGACAGGACTCGTTCGGGACCGCGTGGGTGCTGTGGTGGTTCGGAGACGCGGTCGGCGACCTGATGGTGGCGCCGGTCCTGCTGGTCTTCTCCACCTTCCGCCGCCTGCGCCTGTCTGCGGCGCAGGTGATCGAGGGAGCCGCTCTCGCCGCGGCGCTCGCAGGCGTCGGCGCATTCGTCTTTCTCGGCGGCGCTTGGCGCTATCCCTACCTCATGTTCCCATTGCTCCTCTGGGCGGCGCTGCGCTTCAAGTCGCTCGGCGCTGCCACGACGTCGTTCCTCGTCGGTGCGCTCGGGACGTGGGGAGCCGTCGCGGGGAAGGTGCCCGTCGGTGTCGACACCGCGACGGAACGCGTTCAGGTCGTTCAGGCCTTGTTCGTCCTCGTCGCCGTGAGCCTCCTGGTGGTGGGGGCCACGCTGGCGGAGCGGGAGGCCGGAAGCGAGGCCCTCCTTCAGACCGCGTCGCGCCTCTCCGAGGCGCAAGCGCTTGCGCACATCGGCAGCTGGGAGTGGGACATCCGCCGCGACGTCGTCACCTGGTCGGACGAGCTCTACCGCATCTTCGGGGTCTCGCCGGGTTCGGCGCCCAGCGGCTACACCGCGTATCTCGAACGCCTTCCCCCCGAGGACCGCGAGTTCGTCAACGCCACCGTGACGCGGGCATACGTCGACGGGCGCCCGTTTGCCTTCGAGCACCGCCTCGTGAGGGCAGACGGGACCGAGCGGGTCATCTCAGCCCGTGGGCGGGTGATCGTCGAAGACGGTGAAGCGATCGCGATGGTGGGCACCTCTCAGGACGTGACCGAGCAGCGCCAGGTCGAGAGGCTGCGGGACGACATCCTTTCCACGGTCTCGCACGAGCTGCGAACCCCTCTCACGGCCGTTCTCGGCTTCGCGGTCACGCTCGAGCAGCGCCGTCGCGACCTGTCCGACGCGGAGATGGAGAAGGTCGTGAGCGAGCTGGTGGCGTCCGCGCACCGCCTCGAGCGTCTGCTTACGGATCTCCTCGACGTCGAGCGCGTCCGCCGCGGTGTCGTGCATCTGAACCGGGAGCGGACGGACGTGCTCGAGCTCGTCGAACGGGTCGTCGGCGACTGCGCGCTCGACGGCAGGCGCGTCAGCATCAGCGGCGGGCCGATGACGGCTTACGTCGACGCGGCGAAGGTCGAGCGGATCGTTGAGAACCTCATCCTCAACGCGGTCAAGCACACGCCGGAGCACAGCTCGATCCGCGTCCGGCTCGATGCGGACGCGCGGGATCTCCTGCTCGTCGTCGAGGACGACGGGCCGGGGATCCCGGACGAGTTCAAGAACGTCGTCTTCGAGACGTTCAACCGCGGGCCGAGCATGCTCTCCGCGACGCCGGGAGCCGGGATCGGGCTCTCGCTCGTCTCCCGCTTCGCCGAGGCTCACGGCGGCTCGAGCTGGGTGGAGGACCGGCCCGGGGGCGGGTCCTCCTTCCGCGTCCTCCTTCCCGACTGCGTCGTCGCCTAGCCGCTCGCTGTCGCCGGCTCGGCGCCCGCCTGCACGAGGTCCTCGCGCTTCAGCACGAGCAGGGTGGCGATCGCGGACAGCGCCGCGAATCCGACCCCCGCCCAGAAGGCGTAGCTGTAACCCGACGTGACTGCCTGAGCCCGCTGCTCGCCCGAGGCAAGCAGGTTGTCCGTATGCGTGGTTGCGATCGTGGTCAGGATCGCGAGTCCCAGCGCGCCTCCGATCTGCTGCGAGGTGTTGATCAGACCCGAGGCGAGTCCGGCGTCCCGCCCGGTGACGCCTGCGAGGGCGGCGATCGACACCGGCACGAACGAGAAGCCAAGCCCGACGCCGATGAGCAGGAAGCCCGGCAGCAGGTCGGAAACGTACGAGCCATTCACCGAGACCTGGGTGAAGTAGAGCTGCCCGGCACCGAGCAGGAGCAACCCGGTGATCAGCACGGGCTTCACTCCGAGACGGGTGACCAGCGCTTGGGCCAAGCCGGAGGCGGCGACCGCCGTGAGCGCGACTGCGAGGTAGCCGACGCCGGTCTTCAGGGCTGAGAAGCCGAGCACCTCCTGCATGTAGAGCGAGAGCAGGAAGAACATCCCGAACACCATCGTTCCGAGCCCAAAACCGATCACGTTCGCCCCCGTCGGCGTTCGCCTGCGGAAGAA
>DASXRO010000251.1:0-6559 GCA_036506555.1 Gaiellaceae bacterium | reverse complement strand
CGTCGCCTGGTCACCCGACTACGACGGCGGCGGCAAGGGCTGGGTGCGCTTTCGCGACGGGCGGGACGCCATCGTCGGCGGCTCGCGCGTTGAGAGGAGATGAGGTGAGCTACATCGTCTCGGAGGAGATCGAGCGCTACGTCGAGGAGCACACGACGGAGCCGACGGATCTGCTCCGGCGGCTCGCCGAGGAGACACGCGAGACGCTTCAGTCTCCGCAGATGCTGACCGGGACGATCGAGGGCCGCCTGCTCGAGCTCCTCGTCTTCGCGCTCGGCGCGCGGCGGGTGCTCGAGCTCGGCACGTACAGCGGCTACTCCGCCGTCTCGATGGCCGCGGCGTTGCCCGCGGGCGGTCATATCGACACGTGCGAGCTGAACGAGACGCACGCCGCGGTGGCCAAGCGCTACGTCGAGGAGGCCGGCTACTCGGACCGGATCACGGTGCACGAGGGCCCAGCGCTCGAGACCGTCTCTCGCCTCGAAGGCGAGTTCGACTTCGTCTTCATCGACGCCGACAAGGAGAACTACGTCAACTACTACGAGGCCGTCTTCCCGCGCCTCTCGGAACGCAGCCTCATCGCGGCCGACAACACGCTCTGGAGCGGCCGCGTGCTCGACGACTCCGATGAGTCGGAGGGGACGCGCGCGATTCGCGCCTTCAACGAGCACGTTCGCAATGACAACCGGGCTGTGAGCGTGATGCTGACGGTGAGGGACGGCGTCACGCTGATCCGGCGCGCCTAGGGGATTACGGCGGCCTTGAGAAGGTCGCGCGGGGGATCGGCGAAGAGCGCCGGCAGCTCGTCGAGCCCCACGCTGTGCGTGACGAGGCGCTCCCACGGATAAGCACCGCTGGCCAGGAAGGCCAGCGCGGCCTTGACCGTCCTCGGCGTGTGGTGGAAGGCACCGCGGAGGGTCAGCTCCTCGTAGTGCAGGCGAAAACTGTCGACCGGGAGCTCGCTGTCCCGCTCGAGGCCGCCGAAGAAGAGGACGGTGCCGCCGGGCCGCACGAGCCGGACGGCGTCTCCCCAGGACTCGGGAGTGCCCACCGCCTCGAGCACGACGTCGGCGCCGTCGCCCTCGCTGGGAACGGCTCCGAAGTCTGACGCGAGCTCGCGGCGCTCCGGCCTTCCGCCGACTGCAACGACGGTCGCTCCCGCGTCCTTGGCCGCCGCACAGAGCATCAGCCCGATCGGGCCGGGACCGACGACGGCCACAGTCTGACCCGCCTCGATTCCCGCGCGCTCGACCCCGTGCAGGCAGCAGGCGAGCGGCTCCACCATCGCCGCCACCTCCGGCGCGAGGCGGGGCGGTACCGGCAGGAGGTTCCGCGAAGCGATCCGCTCCGGCACGAGCACGTACTCGGCGTAGGCCCCGTTGAGAAGCGGAAAGAGGTTCTCGCAGAGCGTCTCGTCGCCTCGCCGGCAGGGGGCGCAGGACCCGCAGGGTGCCGAGTTGGGAGCCACGACCCGGCGGCCCGTTGCGGCCTCGATCCCGCAGAACTCGTGTCCGAAGGGGCTGGGCAGCTCGCCGAGCAGGACAGGATGGCCGCGGCGAAAGGCCTTGGCATCGGTCCCGTCCGTCAGCGCGACCTCGACCTGGACGAGGGCGTCGCCCGGGCCTGGCTCCGGGTCCGGCACCTCCTCGAGCCGGAGATCGCCGGGCCCGTAGAAGAGGAGGGCCTTCACGGCGTAAAGATGACCTTGAGAGCCTCGCCGCCCGTGTAAGCCTCGAGCCCCTCGGCGAAGCGCTCGAGCGGGAGGGTCGTGGTCGGCAGGGGCTCGAGATCGGGGAGGAGGTTGACCGCGGCGAGCACGTGGCGCGGCGTGGCGGAACGGCACCCGACAACGTGCAGCTCGCGGCGGTAGACGGCGTCGAGGTCGAGTTGTCCGGCCGCGGCGAACACGACCAGCGTGCCGCCGGGCGCGAGTCTGCGGAGAGCCTGGTCGGTGCCGGCCGGGGCTGCGAGGACGGACGCGTCGACTTCCCTCCGCGGGGGCTTCACGCCGGCCAGCTCCAGCCTTTCTCTCCGCGGATCGACGCCGTAGACGTCGTCGCCGCGCCGCCTGAGCACCTGGACGAAGAGGTTGCCGATGAAGCCACACCCGACGACGAGCACGCGGCCTCTCGGCACGCGCTCGGCCGCTCGAAGGACACAGGCGAGCGGCTCGGCGAACGAGGCCGTCGCGTCGGGAATCGGCGTCGGAATCTCGATCCATTCGCGTGCCCGCACGCGCTCGGCGAACCCGCCCGGCCGGATGGTGGCGGCGCTGAACTCCTCGCAGGTGGACTCGTGCCCCGCACGGCAGCGCTCGCACTTGCCGCAGGGCAGGTGATGGACGAGGGCGACGCGTCGGCCGTCGGGGAGCTCGGCCGCCACCTCGTGCCCGAGCACCGTTCCTGTGGGCGCTTTGCCAAGCTTCTCGACGTCGCTCCCGCAGAGCCCGCAGGCGAGGACGCGAACGAGCTTGCCGTCCCCCTTCGGCTCGGAGATGTCAGCGAGCTTCGGCCGGCCCGCCTCGTCGAGAACGACCGCGCGCACCGGAGTATCGTAGGCGCCACGAGAAAGGAGACCTCGGTGGCGGTCAAGCTCTACCGGTGCAAGAACCTCTGGGTGAAGTCGGGCGGGCATCCCTGCTGGCGGGTGCAGAAGGCGCTCGACGAGCAGGGAATCGAGTACGAGCTCGTTCCCGGGCCTTGGCCGGGGCGCGGCCAGCGCGACGAGATCGAGCGGCTGAGCGGCCAGCCGAAGTTTCCGATCATCCAGTTCGAAGACGGCTCCGTGTACCGCGAGGAGTCGAAAGACATGGCCGAGACGATCAAGGCGGGGAAGCTGTTCGAGAAGCAGGGCGCGCACCAGCCCGCCGCCTGAGCGCCGCTACACTGAGACCCGCGCGGGGCTATAGCTCAGCTGGGAGAGCGCCTGGATCGCACCCAGGAGGTCGCCGGTTCGAGTCCGGCTAGCTCCATCAAAACCGCCGCAAATTGGCGGTTTTCTCGCTGGAGAGAGCGCCTGTCGGCGTCCAGGCGCTCGGTTCCCCAGGTGGACTCAGGTGCACCAAGATGCACGGGAACGCCCGGGACCGCGGCCGCGAGACGCCATCGACTGCAGCAGATTGTTGGGGGAATGTTGGGGGCTGACCCTCGACGCGGGGCCCTCGGTCGCGTGGCAAGAAATGGCGGTGTCCGAACCGCCCGACGAACCACTGCCACCGAGTTTGCACCCGCTTGGCTCCATAAATGCTCCATCCCAGCGGTCTCGTCGCCGCCGAAACCAAACCCGAGGAAGCTTCGGCACATCGGCATGGTTGGATCCGCTCAGGGGCCCGCGTGGTCACCTCGTGCGCGTGGCGATGTCCTTGACAATGTGTTCTGCATCCCTTCCGACGCCGGGGAGGAATCCGGACGACATCGCGTAGAGGAAGAAGAGTCCGACGAAGTAGAGGCCAGGCTGGCTCTCGACGATCCCGCGCCGGTGGATCGGCTCGATCGGCTCCTCCTCTTCGCCGAAGACCGGAAGGTCGATCCAGGAGAAGTCGGGCCGAAACCCGGTGCACCAGACGACGTTCGCCGCCTCGAGGGCGCGGCCGTCCTCGAGCAGCGGCAGTCCCTCGCGCACGCCGACGACGCGAGGAATGCGTTCGACGCCGGCGGCGGCGATGTCTTTGGGCTTTACACGGACGAGCGGCGCGCCGTGGGAGAGGAGCTTCGGGCGCATCTTGCGCCCGATCGGCGTGCGCACCGTGATCACGCGGTGACCGATGACCCGAAACATGAGCGGCAGGAAGACGAACCGTGCTGGCGCGCGCTCGATGCGGAAGGGGACGTGACCGGCTTCCTTTCCCGCGAGCCAGATCGGGTGCTCGTTGACCACCTCGATCGCGATCTCGGCGCCCGAGTTCCCGACTCCAACGACGAGCACCGGCCCTTCTTGGAGCTGAGATGGGTTCCGGTACTCGCCGGAATGGAGCTGGATGATGGCCGGGTCGAGCTCGTGCGCGAATGCAGGCACGCGGGGCACTTGGTGGCTCGCCATCGCTACCACTACGTTCGCGGCCTCGAAGCACCGGTCGCCCGCGTCGACGACGAACCGGCTGCCGTTCCTGGACAAGCGGTTCACCGTGACGCCGGCTCGAACCGGGAGCTCGAAGCGTGTCGCGTAGGCCTCGAGGTAGTCCGCAACCTCGTCCTTCGTCGAGAACGCGTGAGCGGGGCCGGGGAAGGGCATCCCGGGCAGGGCGTTGTAGCGGGCAGGCGTAAACAGGCGGAGCGAGTCCCACCGCTTCCGCCAGGAGTCGCCGATCCGCTCATTGCCGTCAACGATGGCGAATGAGAGACTCCGCTGGGCGAGGTGGTACCCAACGGCGAGACCTGCTTGGCCGCAGCCCACTACCAGGGTCTCGACGCGCTCCGGTGTCAAGGTGTCTCCTCTCGCTCGACTTCTCGATCAGAAAGCTAGGAGCGCACGCCAATGCGCGCTATTGGGAGTTCTCCCAATAGCGCGAGCCCGTGCTCCATCGCGAAGAGCGCGGCGGCGGCACGTGTCGACACGCCAATCTTCCTGTACGCGTGCTCGATATGGCGGTCAGCGGTCTTGATCGAGATCCCGAGCGCCGCTGCGATCTGTTTGGTCTGCAGCCCACGGGCGAGTAGCGCGATGACCTGGGCCTCGCGGTCGGTCAGACCGGCCGGCCGCTCGATTCGCGGGACCGGCTGGCCGGCCGCATCGAGCACCGCGGCGACCGCGTCGGCGTCGAACAGTCCCGCGTGACACTCCTCCCCGAGAGTCTCTGCGGCCTCCCCGGGTGAGAGCGGCTCGCGGTGTGCTCGCGGCTCCGTCATCGCGTAGTAGGCATCGGCCGCGGCGAGGAGCCGCGCAGGCGGGGTGAGCGCTGCAGCGGTCAATCCGCGGTGGTAACCCGAGCCGTCCAGACGCTCATGGTTGCTGCTTGCAACCGGTGAGAGTTGGGAGAGGAACGGAGAGTGCGTGAGCAGACGCTCGGTGTAGTACGGGTGCAGCCTCACGCGCTCCCGGTCGTCCGCCGTCAGCGGCCCCGGGTTCTGCCAGATGCGCACGGGAACCCCGACCCGCCCAAGGTCGTGCACGAGTCCCGCGCGCCTCACGAGTACGATCTCGGCCCCGTCTAAGCGGCACCGCTCGGCCGCTCCAGCGGCGAGTTCGGCCACACCTGCTGAGTGACCGACGAGGTACGGAGAGGCGAGGTCGGTGAAGTCGCCCATCGCCGCCAGCGCTCTGTCGATCGCCGCGCCCTCCAAAGTCAACCACGGGTGTGGCTCGGCCCCGAGCGTTTCGTCCCAAGCCGACAGCGCGGTGTCGAGCGCAAGGACGTTCGCAGCGTCGTCCACGAGGAGTGCGGCTATGGCGGGATCGAATGCGTGACCTGCCCGCTCGCGGATCACCTGCGCCGCGAACTCGTCGCCGCCCAACATTCGCTGGAAGGCGGCGTCCCGAGCGACGTGGACGATGCGCACCGGCAGCGGGATCTCGTCGTTCTCCGCGCGACCGGGCTGCCCCCTGCCGTCCCAGCGTTCGGCGACGTGCGTGAACATAGTTCCGACGGACTCGGGAAGTCCAAGTCGGTCGGTGAGCATGTATGCCACCTCGCAGAAGGCGGCGAGGTGTTCCTTGAACAGAGCGGCGAGCCTCGGCAGACCGTGCGCGAGCTGGCGGGCGCGCACAAGCGGCGTGCTGCCCGGCGGGGCGACCACCCGGAGGAATCCGGCGACCATCTCGGGCCGCGACCCGAACCGGACGGGAGTGGCGTAGCGCGTCAGCGAGTCGTCGCCACCGAAGATCTCGGCGGCGATGTCGGCGTTGGCCGTGCAGCCGACGTAGAAGAGGAGGCACGCGTAGTAGGTCTGTGACGCCGTCTCTGGGTCGACGCCCAGACGGTCTGCAAGCCGCATCGCGAACAACGTGCTGTGCAACCCATGCTCCAGCGGCAGCCCCATGCCGAGGTCCGTCGCCAACGAGAGCGCAGCGATCACCTCCGCGGCGCGGACCGACTCGCCCTCGAGCGATAGATCCTCGGGCACGCGACGACAGTAACCCAGGGCCACGAGACTGGAACCTCGGCTCCAAAAGGAGTGATCGGTCATGTTCCAGCAGGCCAGGTCTTCAGGCGGCACGCGGAGGGCCGGGCCGATGGCGCCGCGATTTCCCGCGCGCGAGGCGAGGGGTTGCGGCGTCGCGGATCTGGGAGGTCAAGAATCCGCTCCAATCGTCACCATAAGTCAGAGGCTGTTGTCTTAGTCCCGAACAGACTGCAACATGTTGGGGAAGATGTTGGGGCGACCTGGCGCGTGCGCCGCAGAGGCTAGCCATGCGGTTTCCGAGCAGGTAGCGAGAGTGGATCGCACCCAGGAGGTCGCCGGTTCGAGTCCGGCTAGCTCAAGAAAGACCTGCATAACCAGGTCCTTTGTTTTCTAAGTTGGACACAGAGAGCGCTTGGAAGTAGAGCGGTTCGGTCGCGACTCGGAGGACAAGAAACTCGATTTCCTGCAAATCAGGCGACGAGCGATCGTGGCCCGGCCCG
>DASXRO010000250.1:0-1612 GCA_036506555.1 Gaiellaceae bacterium | reverse complement strand
AACGGGGGGCGCCCAGGGCGGGGCGCGCCGGTTTAGGTAGCTACGAGGGCCGGAGTCTACCGCATTGATCGGGCGTATTCGCGGTTAGGCGTGTGCCGCTGCCTGTTTGAGGAGGTAGGCCTGGATGAACTCGTCGAGGCGCCCGTCGAGGACGGCCTGGGCGTTTCCCTCCTCGAGATCGGTGCGGTGATCCTTGACGAGCTGGTACGGGTGGAGGACGTAGCTACGAATGGCCTCGCCGCCGAAGCCCGTATCCGGGAGGGCCCCGCGCTCGCGGGCAAGCTCGGCTTCGCGCTTCTCGAGCTCGTACTCGGCCAAGCGGCTCTTGAGGATCCGCATCGCGGTCTGCCGGTTCGAGAGCTGCGAGCGCTCGTTCTGGCACTGGACGACGATTCCGGTCGGGAGGTGCGTGATGCGGACGGCCGAATCGGTCTTGTTCACGTGCTGGCCTCCGGCCCCGCTCGCCCGATAGGTGTCGATGCGCAGGTCGCTCTCGTCGATCTCTACGTCGACGTCGTCGGGAAGGAGCGGGCTGACGATCACCTGCGCGAAGGACGTGTGGCGGCGGTGCGCCTGGTCGAACGGGGAGAGGCGCACGAGCCGGTGCTTGCCGCGCTCCGCCTTGAGGATCCCGTAGGCGTTCTCCCCCGAGACGGTGAAGGTCGCCGATTTGAGGCCCGCCTCTTCGCCGGGCGACGCTTCGATCAGCTCGGTCTGGAAGCCGCGGTCGGCCGCCCAGCGCAGGTACATGCGCAGGAGCATCTCCGTCCAGTCCTGCGCGTCGGTGCCTCCGGTCGCAGCCTGGAGCGTGACGACCGCGTCGCCGGCGTCGTACTCGCCCGAGAACAAAGCGTCCTCCTGCACCCGCTCGAGCTGCCGCTTCAGCGCGTTGACGGCTTCCTCGACGTCGTCGAGGTCGCCGTCGTCCGAGGCCAGCTCGAGGAGCTGCTTGAGGTCCTCGGCGTCACCGGAGAGCGAGTCGTAGCGGTCGCGGCGCTTCGCCAAGCGGGCCTGCTCAGAGGAGATCGCCGCTGCGCGCTTCTGGTCGTCCCAGAAGCCCGGCTCCCCCATCGACTGTTCGAGCTCCGCTACCCGGGCGTTCAGGGCGTCCGGGTCAAAGGTAATCACGGACCCAGTCGAGCTGGGCCCTGATCTCCTCCATCTCTCGCTCGATTGCGGCGCGATCAGCCAAGCCTACGCTCCATGACATTTCTTAAATTTCTTCCCACTCCCGCACCAGCAGGGGTCGTTGCGGCCGATCTTCTGCTGGTCTGAGACGGTGCGCTGGCCGGTTGCGACCGAGGTGGCGCCCGCGCCTACGACTCCTGCGGTGGTGCCGGCAGACCGCACACCGTCACCCGCTCCGGCAGCCTGGATGGCGTCGGCGCCCGCGAGCGACTCGTGCTCGTACGTGAGTCCGCCGTTCCCGCCGCCGCTCGGCCGACCCCCTGGGCCGACGGGCTGCTCCAGGTCGGGGGGAGCCTGCGCCTCCACTTCGACGTGGAAGAGATAGCGGACGACCTCTTCGCGGATGATCTGCCCAAGCTCTTCGAACATGGCGTGGCCCTCGGTCCGATACTCGACGAGCGGGTCCTTCTGGGCCATGGCGCGC
>DASXRO010000249.1:0-29854 GCA_036506555.1 Gaiellaceae bacterium | reverse complement strand
CGAGCTCCCCGACCTGTCGCAGCTCACCTGGGACGGCTTCCTCCTCGACAACCTCCTCCCCGTGACGATCGGAAACATCGCCGGCGGCGCGCTCATGGTCGGCGCCGTCTACTGGTTCATCTACCTGCGGCGCGCTGCCGTGTAGCCGCGTCGTCGAGAAGGGCTCTCGCCGCGCGCGCAGCGACGAGATCCTCGCGCGCGTGTATGACGAAAGCACGCACCCTGGAGTCCTCGGCGGCCACGTCGCAGTCCGGCTCTGCGCCTTCGTTGCACGCGGCGTCGAGGTCGACGCCCAGGAACGCCAGCCGTTCGCAAGCGCGCGCGCGCACGAGCGCCGAGTTCTCGCCGATGCCGGCGGTGAAGGCGAGCGCATCCAAGCCCCCGCCGGCCGCGGCCATGGCTGCCACGGCGCCCACGAGACGATGGACGAAGACATCGAGCGCCAGCTTCGCGTCCGGGTCACCGGCGGACGCGGCCTGCTCGATCTCGCGCATCCCTTCCGCGCCCGGCGCAAGCCCCTCGATCCCAGACTCGAAGTTGAGGGCGCGATCGAGGGCGTCGGCGTCGAGGCCGTGCTCGCGGAGGACGTAGAGGAGCGCGCCGGGGTCGAGAGAGCCCGACCTCGTCGTCATGGGGATGCCCTCGAGCGGCGAGAAGCCCATCGTCGTATCCACGGACTGGCCGTTGCGAACCGCCGTCACCGAGCATCCGCCGCCGAGGTGGCAGACGACGAGGCGGAGGCCGTCGCTCGGCCGGCCGAGGAGGATGGGCACGCGCTCGGCGCACCACTCGACCGAGAGGCCGTGGAACCCGTAACGCCGTATGCCCCACTCCTCGCGCCACGTCCGCGGGATTGCGTAGACCGCCGCCTCCTCGGGAATCGTGCGATGAAAGAACGTGTCGAAAACGGCGACGTGGGGCACGTCGGGGAGCGCGCGGCGGGCCTGCTCGATGCCCGCGACGGCCGGCGCGTTGTGGAGCGGGGCGAGCGCCTCGAGCGCCCTGATCTCCGTTTCGACGGCCGCTTCGATGACAACGGGGTCCCGGAACCGCGCCCCGCCGTGCACGACTCGGTGAGCAACGGCGGTGAGGGCGTCCGTCCCGACCTCCTCGAACGACTCGATCGCTCGTGCCGACTCGTCGTCGGAGACAAGCGAGAGCTTCAGGCTCGTCGAGCCCGCGTTGACGACGAGGATCGGGCCCACGTGCTAGTAGGGCCAGGTCCAGTCGCGGACGTCCGGGTGGTCCTCCCCGTGCTCGCGGGTCCACGCTCGGCAGCGAAGGCGCTCGTCGATCATGTCCTGGCGCAGGCGCGCGGCTCTCTCCGCGAGGCCGGGGACTCGGTCGATGACGTCGATGACGAGATGGAAGCGGTCGAGGTCGTTGAGCATGACCATGTCGAACGGCGTCGTGGTCGTACCCTCCTCCTTGTAGCCGCGCACGTGCAGGTTGCGGTGGTTCGTCCGCCGGTACGTGAGCCGGTGGATCAGCCAGGGATAGCCGTGGTAAGCGAACACGATCGGCTTGCTCTCGGTGAAGAGTGCATCGAACTCCGCGTCCGAGAGTCCGTGGGGATGCTCGCTCTCCGGCTGCAGACGCATGAGGTCGACGACGTTGACGAGCCTCACGCGCAGGTCGGGCAGGCGCTCGCGCAGGATCGCGGTCGCGGCGAGCGTCTCCAACGTCGGGACGTCGCCACAGCAGGCGAGCACGACGTCCGGCTCACCCTCGTCGTCGTTCGACGCCCAGGCCCAGATGCCGATGCCGCGCGTGCAGTGAATGACCGCGTCCTCCATCGACAGGTAGTCGAGCGCGGGCTGCTTGCCGGCAACGATCACGTTCACGTAGTGGCGGCTACGCAGGCAGTGGTCGGCGACGGAGAGGAGCGTATTCGCGTCCGGCGGCAGGTAGACGCGGATGACCTCGGCCTTCTTGTTGACGACGTGGTCGATGAAGCCCGGGTCCTGGTGGGAGAAGCCGTTGTGGTCCTGGCGCCAGACGTGCGAGGTGAGGAGGTAGTTCAGCGACGCAATCGGGCGGCGCCACGGAATCTGCCGCGTCACCTTCAGCCACTTGGCGTGCTGGTTGAACATCGAGTCGACGATGTGGATGAACGCCTCGTAGCAGTTGAAGAGCCCGTGGCGGCCGGTGAGGAGGTAGCCCTCGAGCCAGCCCTGGCAGAGGTGCTCGGACAGGACCTCCATGACCCGCCCGTCGCGGCTCAAGCCCTCGTCAGTCGGCTCGACCTCGGCCTCCCACGTTCGGCCGGTCGTCTCGAAGACGGCGCCGAGCCGGTTGGAGGCCGTCTCGTCGGGGCCGAATAACCGGAAGTTGCCCGGATTGCGCGCGACCACGTCGCGAAGGAACGCGCCTAGGACGCGGGTCGCCTCGCTCGACGCCTTTCCGGGGCCGGCGACATCGACGGCGTAGGCGCGGAAGTCGGGCAGGACGAGATCGGCGAGCAGGGCGCCGCCGTTCGCGTGAGGGTTCGCGCTCATGCGGCGCTCGCCGCGAGGCGGCATCTCGGCCAGCTCCGGGACGAGCACGCCGCTCTCGTCGAAGAGTTCCTCGGGGCGGTAGCTCCGCAGCCACTCCTCGAGCAGGCGCAGGTGTTCCTGGTTGCCGCGGACGTCCGCGATTGGGACCTGGTGCGAGCGCCACGTTCCTTCCACCGGCACGCCGTCGACCTCGCGGGGTCCGGTCCACCCCTTCGGCGTGCGCAAGACGATCATCGGCCATGTCGGACGCGCGGAGGTGCCGTCGGCGCGCGCTCTCGCCTGGATGCGCGCGATCTCGTCCAGCGCCGCGTCAAGCGCCGCCGCGAAGCGCTGGTGGACGGCTTCCGTCGGCTCCCCGTGGAAGCCGCCTTCGACCACGAACGGCCGGTAGCCGTAACCCTCGAGGAGGGCGACGAGCTCGTCCTCGGGGATGCGGGCGAGGACGGTCGGGTTGGCGATCTTGTAGCCGTTCAAGTGCAGGATCGGCAGGACCGCGCCGTCCGTCTTCGGGTTCAGGAACTTGTTCGAGTGCCAGCTCGTGGCGAGCGGGCCCGTCTCGGCCTCTCCGTCGCCGACGACGCAGGCGACGAGCAGGTCCGGGTTGTCGAAGGCGGCCCCGAAGGCATGGGCGAGCGCGTAGCCGAGCTCGCCGCCCTCGTGAATCGACCCGGGCGTCTCGGGCGCGGCGTGGCTCGGGATGCCGCCCGGAAACGAGAACTGGCGGAAGAGTTCCCGTAGGCCGTCTTCGTCGCGGCCGACGTGCGGGTATAGCTCGGTGTACGTCCCCTCGAGATACGCGTTCGCCACGACGGCGGGACCGCCATGACCGGGCCCGGTGACGTAGATCGCGTTGAGATCGCGCGCGCGAATGGCCCGGTTGAGGTGGACGTAGATGAGGTTGAGCCCAGGCGTCGTGCCGAAATGGCCAAGCAGGCGTGGCTTCACGTGCTCGACCTTCAGGGGCGCGCGCAGGAGCGGGTTGGCGAGAAGGTAGACCTGTCCCACGGAGAGGTAGTTCGCGGCGCGCCAGTAAGCGTCCAGCAGCCGCAACTCCTCGGGCACGAGGGCATCGACCTCGAGCGCTTCGACGGGCTCGACCCGCCGGGCGGTTTCAGCACTGGACTTCACGGACCGTCACCTCGCTTCCCGGCGCCACTCGTACGCGGGCCGTGCGATTCTCGGGTGACCCTCAACGAGCGGACGCCACCGGTCGAAGGCAGCGGTCACCAACGGCTCGAATGGATTCTCCACGACATCGTCGAGGAAAACGTCGACCTCGGGCCCCTCGAAGACGAACACGACTTCTCCCGCCGAGAGGTAGGCAGTGTGGCACTCGAGGCTGGTCTCCTCGGGGTCGAAGGGCGGTCCCGTGGCGAGCAGGTCGGAGGCCTGCTTCCCGGCGCGGCTCTTCAGACGAGCGACGATCGCAACCTTGCGAATGAGCCTCTCCTCTCTGCTGACGAGGCGACGGGCATGAGCAGGACGGGAAGGTGCCCGCGCTCGAGCACCGCACGGACGACGGGAGCGCGATCGGGCGCGAGTGCCTGCGACCAGCCGAGGGCGATGAGATCGGCGTCCATCTCCTGCCCGACCTGCGGTACGAGCTCCTCCCGGTTGCCGACGCGCATCTCGAGCTGCACGCAGCCGACACCGAAGGGACAGTAGCGCTCGAGGAACTCTCGTGCCCACGTCTCCGTCTCGTGCTGCGGCTGATCGGTGAACGCCGGCAGAGAAGCCTCATCGAGGACGTGCAGCACGATGACGTCGAGACTACCCTCGCTCGCCAGCTCGATGACGCCGCGAGGTGCAAGGGATGTCGACGCGGTGCCCTCGAGCGGCACGAGGATCCGCCGCATCCGTCCGGGGTGCGGCGTGTCCGGGGGCACGAGAACGACCGGCTTGGCGATCGAGGTGGCGACTCCGACGGCGGTGCTCCCGGCTGGCCGGGGGCCCCCCGGCGTGGCGCGCGCGCCGAGCACGGCCAGCGCCACGTCGTCCTCCGCAGCGGCCGCGACGAGCGTCGCGACGACCGGGCCTTCGAGCTCGGCGAGCTCCAGGCCCGCGCTGTCGGCGACCGAGCGCGCGATCCGCTCTCCGTCCGTGCGCACGTGCACGGCCTCGAGCTCCGCGCCGAGGAGACGGGCGATCGCCGTCGCGGTCGAGAGGACGGGCTGAGCCGCCACGCTGTTGTCGAGAGCCGCGAGAACGCGGGTCATTGCAACCTCACCTCCCAGGTGCCGTCGCGCTCGCCGGGTACGAGACCGGCGCCGCTCACGGAAACGTCGTCGTGGTCGATGCGCAGAGCGAGGGGGCGCCCGCGGAAGCGCAACCGCACCTCGAGCGCTTCCCAGCGCGGCGGAAGCGCTGGGGCGAGCACCAGGGCGTCCCCGCGCGGACGGATGCCGGCGAAGCCGAAGACGAGCGCCTGCCAGAGGCCGCCCATCGTGGCGAGGTGGAGTCCACCGGCCGTGCTCCCGGTCAGGTCGTCGAGATCGATCCGGGCCGCGATGTCGAGCGCCGCCAGCGCCTCGGGCGTGCGCCCGGCCCGCGCGAAGAGCCCCGCGTGAATGGCGGGGGACAAGGAGCTGCCGTGCGCCGTCCGCGGCTCGTAGAAACTGAGATTCGGCGCAAGCGAGCCGGGCGCGACCTCCTCCGGGACGAGGTGGTGCAGCATGAGCACGTCCGCCTGTTTCAAGACCTGCGCGGATCTGACCCGCTCGGCGCCGAGCAGGAGCTCGGCGGCGATCGGCCGGCGCGGGGCGACGTCGGCGATCATGAGCGGCTCGAGCTGGAAGAAGCCGGCGAATTGCTCGTAGATGCCGCTTGCCGCATCGAATCCATCGACCAGCGCGTCCGCGAGGGTCAGCCAATCGGAGCGTTCGGCCTCGTCGCCGCCCAGCTCCGCCGCCCGGCGGAGGTTCCACCGGGCCATGACGTTCGTGAACGCGTTGTCGTCGACCGGCTCGTGGTACTCGTCGGGGCCGATGACGCTGTAAATGTGGCCGCGCCCGTGCGCGTCGAGCCGGATCCGCGAGGCCCAGTAGCGCGCCGTCTCGACGAGCAGCTCGCGGCCGGCCCGGGCGGCGAACGCTTCGTCGCCCGTCCAGTCGAGGTAGCACTGGGCGGCCCAGGCGACGTCGGCGACGATGTGCTCCTCGAGCTCGCCCGTCCGGATGCGGATGACCCGGCCGGCCTGGTCTCGTGCGCTTGCCGGCGTGACGTCGACGCCGTCTCGCGCGGACTCCCACGGGAAGCGCACGCCACGGCGTCCGAGCCGCTTCGCCGCCTCACGGGCGGCAGACAGGCGGGCGATGCGGTACTCAAGCATCGCCCGCGCCGCGGCGGGATGGGTCGCCGCGAGGAACGGCAGGACGAACACGTCGCTGTCCCAGAAGACGTGGCCACGGTAGCCCGGACCGGAGAGGCCGCGCGCGCCCACTGCGGCCTCGCCCTCGTCCGCCACAGACGCCATCAGGTGGAAAACGGCGAAGCGAATCGCGCGCTGGAGCTCCGGGTCGCCTTCGACGACGACGTCGGAATCCTCCCACCGTTGCGCCCACGCCTGGCGATGGGCCGACAGCGCCTGCTCGAAGCCCTCCTCTTCGACGGCCGCGACGCGCGCTGCCGCCCGCTCCTCGTCGACCTCGTACGTGCCGAACCGGTCGAGTCGGCGGCCGCGGCGGACGTCGCTGAAGGCCCCGGCGAGGCCACCGCGCGCCGACCGGCGGCCCGCGCGCGGGAGGACGGCCGCGGGGCCCTCCGCCCTGAGAACGACCGTGCCTGGATCGGCGAGCGAACAGATTTGGAGCGAGGTCAGCTTCCCGGACGGCAGGGCAACCTCCTGGCGGAGAAGCGCGCTGCGCAGGTCGAGACGGCGACGGAGCAGGGGATCGAGGCCGAGCTCGCCGGACAGCCGCGTCCAGTCGGGTAATGCCGCCAGCTCCGTCTCCGGCCCCTCTCGTTCGTAGACCCCGGCTGCAAGCGTCGCCGGCGCGGCCGCAGGATGGGCAAGGAGGGGGCTCCCCCGCGTTCCCAAGCGGCCGTCCGCAAGCGTGAGCATCGCCTCGTAGATGCGCTCGAGCCGCTGGTCCAAGCCATCGACTGTCATCGTCCAGGCTGGATCGGCGTCGAGTTCGGGCACGGCACCCCGACGGCGGCGCTCGAGCTGGTCGGCGAGCACGGCGAGGAACCGCTCGGGGCCGCCCGGAAGGTGAAGCACGCCGGCCGGGACGCCGGTCGGCTCGGCGCCGACCGAGATCGAGGTCGCGCGAGCCGCGCCGGGGACGAGCAGGAGCGAGTCGCTGCCCGGGAGCCCGCCGAGCGGCCCGAACTCGTCGCCGGCGACGAGCACGAGCCCGGGCGCGATCCCACGCCTCCACAGGTCGTCGAGCACCCAGCGGGCGGCATCCGCCTTGTCGGTCAGCCCGATCTCCACGTGCTTGGCGTCGCTCGTCACACGCGGATCGGCGAGACCGGCGTCCCGAGCCGCCTGTGTCGCGAGCTCGACGGCCTCCTCGAGGCCGTCCAAGCCCGCCGCGCGCAGCCGCGTCTCGACCGCCGCGAGGAGCTCGGTGATGCGCGCCTTGGGGGGGTCGATCCACTCCGGCTCCGGGATGAGGTCGATCTTTCGGCGGTTGAGCCGCTGGGAGACGATCCGCGCCTCGAGCCCGCGGCGGGCCAGGGCCGCGACCGTCGCCTCGGCCGCGGCGTCGAGCGCGGCGTCCTCCGCCGGCCTCGCCTCGCGCCGGTCGACGAGCTCGACACCCTTCTCGTCGGCGCGAAAGACCTCCGAGCCTCGGTTGACGCAGAGATGGAGCCGTCCAGGACCCGGCGGCCTTGCCTTCAGCTGCCCGTCGACATTGCCGACGTGCGTCCCGGTAATGACGGCGAGCTCGAAACCGAGAGCGCAGAGCTCCTCGACGAGCTCGCGAAGCCGCGTCGCGTCCGCCTGCCGGTCGGGGACAGCCGTGCCGTCCCAGTCGAAGACGACCGCCTCGAAGCGCCGGTCGAGCGCCGCTGGAAGCGCGGCGCGACGACGACGAGGCTGGGCGGCGACGGTCACTGGTACCTCAGGGCCTCCGCGGGATACACGCGCGAGGCGCGCCGCGCCGGAATAAGAGTCGTCGCAAGTGCGACCGCGTAGACGGTGAGGAAGATCACACCGAGCGTGAGCCACGGGACGTCGAAGCTCATGTTCTGCCAGCTCGGCGCCCGGCGTGAGTCGACGATGACGTTGTACGCGAGGGCGAGGCCGAGCAGGGTGCCGGTCACGATCGAGGTCAGCGCGATGAACGACGACTCGAGCAGGAAGCTGAGCTGCACCATGCGCGTGCGGAAGCCGATCGCGCGCAGTACTCCGATCTGCTGCCGACGCTCGACGACCGAGCGGGCGCTGATCACCCCGAGAGCGGCGACGCCGACGATCAGCCCGAGCCCCATGAAGCCCATGATCAGCCGGTCGAACGTGAGCGAGGCGCTGACGTTGTCCTGTAGCAGCTTCGAGAAGGCATCCGCCTGCATGCCGTTCGCGAGGAACGCCGACTCGAGCTTCTTAGCGGTCGCCTCGGCGTCCACGCCGCGCCTGAGCGCGAACAGGTAGGTGGTGGGGTCGACTCGGTTCCCGAAGATGGGGGCGAGCGTGGATTGGGCGGCGAAGATGCCGGTCATGTCCTGCGGCGCGGTCTCGGCGAGGACACCGATCACATTCAGCTGCAAGTGCGCCCCTGTCTGCGGATCGCGCACCTCCACCTTGACGGGCGCGAACGTCTTGTCCTCGAGGTAGAAGCCGTGCAGCCGGAACTTCGGCACCACCGCGCCGACGAAGCTCGACCGCCGTGGCACGACGGTCGCGTCGACGATCGCCAGGCCTGGCTGGGTGCGGAGCGCGTGCCAGACCGCGGCCGCGTCGGCGTAGCCGCTCGCCCTGGCCGCGAGACCGTAGCTCGTATGGCTGAGGAAGGGGTCGTCGAGACCATGGACGAGGTAGTCCTCCGCCTTGGCGCCGAGCTGGTTCGCCCGCACGGGCAGGGAGGACTCGCTCGAGACGACGCGGAAGCCCGCGGGGTTGATGCCGGGCGCTTTGGCGAGCGCGGCGCGCATGTCGCCGATCGGGGCTGCCGGTGAGGCGGTTGCGCGGATCTCGAAACCGCCGCCATACGACCCGACGTCGTTGAAGGCGCCGACGAAAGAGCCGGTCGTGATCGCCCCGACAACGAGCGTGAAGACGACGAGCATGAACATCGCCAGCGTGACGCCGGTGCGGAAGCGGCTGCGCAGCGGGTAGGCCATTGACATTTTCAGCACGGGCGCGAGCCGGCGGACGCGGCCAAGGGATGCGCCCAGCGCGCCGAGCAGGACATCGGCGTTGTACATGATCGTCCAGCTCGCTCCGATCACGATCGCGAGCCCGGCGAGGATGAAGATCGAGAAGTTCGTCTTCAGGTCGCCGAAGAGCCAGCGGTTGGTGGGCAGGACGAAGTAGACGACGAGCAGAAGCCCGGCAACCGTGCGGGCAGCGCGATCGGGTACGCCCGCGAGGCGGGCGAGCGGGACCATGCTGAGGATCACGAGCGCGACGCCGAGGCTGAGCGTGATCGCGTCCTTGGCGCTCACGCCGGCGATCGCGAGCGCGACGCCGATACCGACGCCGAGAAGACCGACCAGCCAGCGCCGCTTGCCCGTCTTCTCCACCGATGGCTCTGGCAGATTCCTGATCGCGGAAGTGATGTTCATTCGGCTTACGCGCCAGGCCGAGAAGGCGACGACGCCGAGCGTGAGCAGGACGCCGATCGTGTAGGCGAGCACAACGCTGGCCGGTCTGACCGAGTAGGCGATGTGGAGGTCGCTTGTCGTGGCGAAGGCGCTCGCCATCACGAGCACCATCCCGTAGGCGACGAGCACGCCCGCTAGCGCGCCGACCGCCGCGGCCGCGAGGTCGTAGGCAAGCCCTTCAAATAGGAACATCTCGACGAGGTGGCCTCGGCGCGTCCCCACCGCGCGTGCGATCCCGAGCTCGCCGCGCCGCTCGGCGGCCAGCATGACGAAGATCAGGAAGATCAGGAGGATGCCGGCGGCGATCGAGAACGAGCCGAAAGTGGTGAAGAACGACATGAACGCGTTCCCCGCCTGATCGGCGGACTTGAGGGCGTCCTGCTTGCTGTTGTCCGCCTCGAGACCGAGCGGCGCAATCGTCGGCGCGACCATCCGGATCACCTGGTCGGTCAGCTTGCTGCCGCTCTCGGAGCCGCCTCGGTTCGAGACGAACACCGCCTTGACGAGACCCGGCTTGCCGAGGAGGTCCTGGGCGGCCGTCAGCGGCATCAGGAGACCGGAATCGGACGTGCCGCCCCCCTCGTAGCGCACGATCGCCTTCACGCGGGCGCTCTCGGACGCCTGCCCGACGAGGATTCGGATCGTGTCGCCGGCATGAGCGTCGAGCTCGTCGGCCGCCTTTGCGTTGAGGTAGACCTCGCCGGGGCCCAGATCCGCGAGCGAGACCGCCTCACCGTCACTTGTCATCTCGCCGAACCCGCGCAGGCGCGCCGGGTCGCTCGCGAACAGCGTCATCCGCGGCTCGTTCTGCCTGCTCGATACGTCCTGGACCGCGACGGGCTCGACGATCGCCGGCGCGACACCGTCGACGAGCCCGGATCCGGCGGTGGCGCGCGCGATCCGATCGGCGTAGGCCGCCGGGAAATAGCGGCCGCCAGTGGCGCCGCCGTCGAGCGCAAGCGTCGACGAGACGCCCCGGGCGGCGACGACCTCGTCCGTCTGCCCGAGCGCTCCGACGGCAGAGGAGCGGATCGTGTGGCTCATCGTGTCCCCTGTGGCCAGTGCGGCGGTGATGATCGCCGTCCCCAGCATCAGCCCGACGACGATCAGCGCGCTCCGCCCCCTCCGGCGGGGCACATTGCGGACACCGAGCCGGAGGAAGACGCGATTGCGCAGCGCGAGCGCCGCGACAACGGCGAGCGCGATTGCAAGCGTCCCGACGAGGACGATGACAAGTGCGCCGACGGGGATGCCAAAGAGCTTGCTCATGACGACCCCCTCAGCCGATCGTGTGCGTCCCCGCCTCTGCGAGGACGACGCCGTACGTCTCGCGCCCAGGTGGGGCCTTGTAGATGGTCACGAACTTCTCGACCTGCTCCGCATAGAAGCTCCGGCCGCCCTTGATCCCTGCCTCAGCGGCCTCCTCGGTCGACCAGAATGTGATTACGAGCACTTTGCCCTCGGGCGAGAGAAGAACGTACGCGCCCTCATAGCCGTCTTGGTCGTGCAAGGCCGGGAGTACGGAATTGCGGAATAGGTCGGTTGCCTCCTCGACGCTCATGCGGACGGCGTCGATCTCGGCGGTTGTCGCACGCGCGACCATGGCTACATCACCTCCAGGATTTCCTCGCCGACGATCTGTCCGTCCACCATTCGGACGATCCGGTCGGTGGAGCGGCCGACGGCGATGTCGTGGGTCACGATCAGAAACGTGAGGCCGCGCTCGCGGTTCAACTCGCGCATGAGCGCGACGATCTCCTCCGCGTTCTCACTGTCGAGATCGCCGGTAGGCTCGTCCGCCCACACGATCGCCGGGTCGTTGACGAGTGCGCGGGCAATCGTCACCCGCTGCCGCTGACCGCCGGAGAGCTCCTCGGGCACGTGGCCGGCACGCTCGGCAAGCCCAACCATCTCGAGCGCGGCAAGCGCCTTCTTGCGCGCCTCGCCGGCGGGTACACGCGCCACGAGCAACGGCAGCTCGACGTTCTCGACCGAGGTGAGGACGGGCATCAAGTTGTAGAACTGGAAGACGAACCCCATGCGGCGGGCGCGGTAATCCGTGCGCTCGCGGTCGGTCATGGCGCTCAGGGCGACACCCTCGATGAGCACGTCGCCCGCGTCGATCGCGTCCAGCCCGGAGAGGCAGTTGAGGAGCGTCGTCTTGCCGGACCCGCTTGGGCCCATGATGGCGACCATCTCACCGCGGGGAACGGAGAAGGTGACGCCACGGAGCGCGCGCACCGCAAGCTTGCCGGCGTCGTAGGTCTTCTCGACGCTGCGCGCTTCGATAATCGGTTCCGCCGGTGGCGCCTGCCGCGGCACCGGCCTCGGCTCGACTCGAATAGCCATCGGGACTCCTTCGTTCGTGTCCCGACCACGGTCGCACGGCCGGCTTGGCGCGGCATCGGGATGTTCCGCGACTCTCCTTCGGAGAACTACGGAACGACTCGATGGGGCCGCAAAATGCGGCCCCATCGATGTCCGAACGGCCTACTCAGGGACGGGACGACGGCCTGGCTCAGGCCGTCTGCGACCTATCGAAGACGACGAGGACGCTCAGACCCTCGTAGCCGCTAAAGCGGTGCTCGGCGCCCGCTTTGACGTAGACGGCGCCGCCCTCCGCGAGCGGGATCTCCTTGCCTTCGACTGTGAGGACTCCGCGGCCATCGAGGACTACGTAGACCTCGTCCCACTCGTGGGGCTGCTGCCGGTCCGGATCGGGGGCGACGAGGACGTAGACACCGATCTCCAGGCCGGGCGACTCGTGAACGATCTCGTAGCCGCCGTTCCCCGCGCTGAGCCGTTCCGCAACGTGGAAGACGTCGAACGCGTGCGAGATCGGCGTCGTCATCGATCCGGGCGATCCTAGCCGAGCTGGGCCTCACACCCCGAGCGCGACTGCGAGCCCGAGCATGAGAGCCGCCCCGACGAGCGCGCCGGCGAGGCCGACGGGCCAGGTCCGACAAGCGAAAGCTTCGCGAGCGAGCTCGACGGCGACGAGTGCCAGCATCGCGCCGGCTGCGAAGGCGAAGGAAAAGGGAAGCATGCCCTTGACTTTCTCGACGAGCATGTAGGCGATCAGGGCACCGACCGGCTGCGGAGCGCTGGTCGCGACCGCCGCCCAGAACTGCTCGCCGGCCCGGAAACCGGCCATCTCCATCGGGATGGCGACGCTCGTCCCCTCGGGGACGTTCTGGAGTCCGATGGCGAGGATGACGAAGAGGCTGAGCCCGGCGCGGTCGGATGCGTACGCAGTCCCGATGGCGAAACCCTCCGGGAGGCTGTGGACGAAGAGGACGGAGAAGACGAGGACTGAGGTGCGCACGCGGGCGCCGCGCAGCGCGCGGACATGGACGTCTCGCCCGTTCAAGACGGCGCGCGCGAGCAAGAGGAAGAGCACGCCGACCACGAGCCCGGCCGCGACCGCGGCGGGTTTACCCTCGTCGAGCGCCGGCTCGAGGAGGCCGACGAACGAGGCCACGGTCATGAGCCCGACCGTGAGGCCCCAGAGCGCCGGCCTGACCGCTGCTGCCCGAGCGCCGAAGAGGAACACGGGGACGGCGCCGAAGCCGGTCGCGAGCGCTGTCGCCGTCGCGGCGAGAAGGAGGATGACGACGTCCATGGCTCAGACGAGAGCCGCCGGCTCGAGCCCGCCCGTCCCGGGCCGGCGGCCAGTCCGTTCGCCTTACGCGGGGACCTTCGCCGGCGCCGTCTTGACGACGAGGACGGGCCGCTTCGCCCGCTTGACGAGCTCGGTCGAGACGCTTCCGAGCAGCGTGCTCCCGATCGCGCCGCGTCCGTGCGAGCCCGTGACGATCAGATCGGCGTCCTGCTCGTCGGCAAGAGCGATGATCGCCTCCACGGGCGTGCCCGAAATCCGTTCGAGCTTGTACGAGACGCCGGCCTTCTCCGCGGCCTCGCCCGCCTCCTTGAGCGCGGCTTCCGACTCGTCCATCGGCTCCCGATGCTGGATCGGGATCGCTGGGCCGAGACGCCCGGCCACGAACTCATCCGGCGGAAGCACGTGGACGAAGGTCACTTCCGCCTCCTGCTCGGCGGCGAGCTCGAGGCCGAACGTGACTGCCTCCTGCGCGTGGGACGAGCCGTCGGTGGCGATGATGATCTTCTTCATGGCTCCTCCTTTCTCGACCGGACGCTAGTAGCGGCAGAGCGCGCCGTCATCCGGAAATCCGCGGCTTGGGCGTGCGGATTTCTGCGGATAAGCTCAGCCTCATGGCAGACCGCTTGCGTGCCCTCCTCGACGCTGGAATCGCAATCTCCTCCGAACTTTCGCTCGATTCCCTGCTCCAGAAGCTCGCAGAAACGGCGGCCGAGCTGACGGGGGCCCGCTATGCGGCGCTCGGCGTCATCGATCCGTCGGGGCGGGAGCTGGAACGCTTCCTGACGCACGGGATCGATCCGGAGACGCACGCCGCGATAGGCGACCTTCCACGGGGGCGCGGCATCCTGGGCGTGCTTATTAAAGACGCCACGCCGCTGCGGTTGCCCGATCTCACGGCCGACGCTCGCTCCGTCGGTTTCCCGCCTCACCACCCGCCGATGAAGACACTCCTCGGCGTTCCGATCATGCTCCGGGGCATGGCGTACGGAAACCTCTACCTCACCGAGAAGGAGGGCGGAGCGACCTTCACCGAGGAAGACGAGGAGATCGTCACGCTCCTGGCCTCGCAGGCGGCCGTTGCGATCGAGAACGCACGGCTCTACGAGGCGGCGACGCGCTGGTCGCGGCAGCTCGAGTCCCTCAACGAGGTCGGGAACGCGATGGCGACGGAGACTGAGCCTCAGGCGATCCTCGATCTCGTCGCCCGCCGCCTGCACGCCCTGATCGACGCCCGCATCCTCATCATCTGGCTGCCGACGCGCGACAGCAAGCTGCGCGTCGACACGGTCAGCGGAGACGGAGCCGAGGCGCTGCTCGGCCTCGAGACCGATCTCTCCGAGTCGAAGACCGGGCGTGTCTTCCGCGCAGCCCGGAGCACACGCGTCGATTCGGTCCTCGACGACCCCGAGATCGACCAGGACGTCGCCCGACAGATCGGTGCACGCGCGGCGCTCTGGGTACCGCTCCTCGCCAAGGGGCGCGCGATCGGCGTCATCGCGGCCTTCGACAAGGCCGGCAACGCGCACTTCTCGGACGCCGATCTCCGCCTCTGCGAAACCTTCGCCGAGCGCGCGGCGCTCGCGGTCGAGCTTTCGCAGCGGGTGGCGCGCGATGCGCTTCGCCGCGTGGTCGAGGCGCAAGAACTCGAGCGGCGGCGGCTCGCGCGCGAGCTCCACGACGAGACCGGCCAGGCGCTGACATCGGTTCTGCTCGGGCTGAGGGGCTGTGACGAGGCGACGTCGCTCGACGAGGTCCATTCAGTATCCGCGAATGTGCGCGAGCTCGTCGTGCAGACGCTCCAGGACGTTCGCCGCCTCGCCGTCGAGCTCCGACCCAAGACGCTCGACGACTTCGGGCTCGTCGCTGCGCTGGAGCGGCTGAGCGCCGGCTTCGCCGAGCAGACCGGCGTCGCGGTCGAACTCGAGTCCCGCCTCTCCGAGGCGCGCTTGCCGAGCGAGGTGGAGACCGTGCTCTACAGGATCGTCCAGGAGGCGCTGACGAACGTTGTCAAGCATGCCCAGGCCGAGCACGTCAGCATCGTCCTCACGCCGAAGGACTCGTCGGTGATGGCCGTGATCGAGGACGACGGGCGCGGATTCAGCTCCGAAGGCGACGGCGAGGGGCTGGGCCTGGTGGGCATGCGCGAACGCGTCGCCCTCATCGACGGTCGGCTCGAAATCGAGTCGTCCGAGGGGATCGGCACGACGATCCTCGTCGAGGTCCCGGTGAAGTGAGCGTCCGCGTCGTCATCGTCGACGACCACGCGGTCGTCCGCACGGGTCTGCGGCTGCTTCTCGACGGACAGGAGGACATCGAGACGGTAGGCGAGGCCGGAGACGCCCGCGAGGCCATCTTCGAGGTGCGGGCCCGGAAGCCCGACGTCGTCCTCCTCGACGTCGCCCTCCCTGGGGGTAAGAGCGGCATCGAGGCCCTCCCCGACGTCCGCAAGGAGGCCCCCGACGCAAAGATCCTCGTCCTCTCGATGGAGGATGATCCACGCTACGTGCGGGAAGCGTTCGCCGCGGGGGCATTTGGATACGTGCTCAAGGAGGCCGCCGATACCGAGGTCGTCGAGGCGGTACGCGAGGTCGCAGCGGGCCGGCGCTACGTCCACCCGGAGCTCGGCGCTCGCTTGGCGGCAGCCGAGGCCGAAGCGGCCCGTGCTGCGGACGAGGATCCTCTCTCTGAGCGCGAACGGGAGGTGTTGCGGCTCCTAGCTCTCGGACACACGAACCAGGAAATCGCGAAGATGCTCTACATCTCCGTCCGGACGGCCGAGACGCACCGGGCCCACATCATGCAGAAGCTCCGGCTCGCCACCCGCGCCGAGCTCGTCCGCTACGCCCTCGCGCAGGGGCTCGTCGAAGAGGGAAGTTAGACCGCTGCCCGAGCGCGGAAGGCGAGTCCCGCCTGCTCGGCGAGAAAGGGTGCAAGGTAGCGGCCGGCGATCTTGCCTGGCGGCCACCAGAGCGGCTCTCTCCCGGCGTCCGACACCGGCCCCCGGCCACCGCGGAGCTCCGCCCGCAGATAGGCGGGGGCGCCGCCCGTGATGACGAGGCCGCGAAGGACGGGGTCGAACGGATGCGGCTCAACGGCGGCGCCCGCCTTGGCGGCGATGGCTTCGGCGGCTGCATCCGCCTGCTGGGCAGCGAGGCCGCCCTGCTTCACGGGAAACGCCGTGATGTCGCCCGCCGCGTACACCGAGGCGAGTCCTTCGACCCTGCCATGCGGGTCAGTCCGGATGAAATCATCCCGGTCGTGAGGAATTCCCGGGATCGCCTGGCCGCGCAGCGAGGGAAGGGCGACGACCACATCAGCTTCGATGACGCCGCCTGGAATGAGGTGAAGCTTCCCGCCCTCGAAGGTGTAGGGGTGCTTGCCAGGCAGAAGCTCGATGCCCTTCTCGTTGAGGAGCGAGCGCACGGTCTCGCTCGCCTGCGCCCCGAAGATCTGTAGCGGAGCAGCCTCAGGCGTGACGACACGAGTCTTTGCGCTGCGGACCCCGCTCTTGGCCAGGCGGTCCGCGGTCAGGAGAGCGAGCTCGTACAGCGGAAGGGCCCAGGCGACGCCGCTCGGCACCACGAAGGCGACGGACTTGCTCCTGCCCGCCTCGAGGTCGGCGACGAGGGCGCGAAGCGCGTGCACGTCCTGCGGGCCGCGAAACGTGAGCGCACCCGGCAGCGCCTGGCGGGCCGTCACGCCGATGGCGACGAGAAGCGCGTCGTACGCGATCTCGACGAGCCGGCTGGTGCGAACCCGGCCCTCCTCCGGATAGACGGCCGCGAGCGCGCCGGAATGATGCCTGGCCCCACAGGCGCCTGCCAGGACGGCGAGCGGAAAGCGCTGCACCGTTCCGAGGTCGAACGGCTCGGCGACGGCGAGGGGGCGGTAGGAGAACTCCGCCTCCGGGGCGAGGAGCGTGACATCGACGAACTCCCCGGCGAGCTCGCGTAGGCCGACCATCGCCTCGAGGGCGGCGACCCCGCCCCCGGCAATGACAACTCGAAACCGCCCTGCGGCCATGGAGTACACCGTCGTGGCGATGATCGTGCGCGCCATCCGCACGCACGCTGATCGGCGTTGCGGAAAACCCGCAGGCCAGAGACTGGCCCGCGGCCGGCTGCCGTCCTTTCTGGGCAGGTCTGCGGGAAAGCCGCAGGCGAAGATCGGTCTAGGCACCGATGACGGCCGGTGCGTTGTGGGCCAGGATTCCAAGCATCATGCAGGAGACGGTCATCGCCACAGATCCGTCGGAGGCGTCTCACCGCGGAGTCCGAGACGCAGCGGCCGCAGCGCCTCAGCCACACGGGCGTAGCTACGCAGTCCTCTGGCGCGAGGACGGAGGCCCCGTCCGAGCCGGGAAGCTCGAGCTCGGACCTCGCAGCCTGAATCTGGAGAACGGCAAGGCCCGCAGCCGGCTCTCGCTCAGCAGCTTCGTGTACCGCGACCTTGTCCGAATCGAGACTACGCATGACCCGCGAGGGCGAATCAAGGGCCAGCCGACTCTCATCCTCGAGCGACGTGGAGGAAGAACCATCGCGCTCGCCGTCATCGAGTTTCGCGTGAGCGTCCACGAGATCGCGCAACTTCTGGAGGACGCCCTGCCGGTGACGGCGGCCGCATGAGTCGCCTCGTCGTCATCGCGCCGCTGCGGGAGAACGCGCGCGACCGTGCGCTGCAGCTGCTGTCCGAGGGTCCGCCGTTCGAGCTCGCAGAGACCGCGTTCGACCGTCATCAGGTCTATCTCACCGACCGGGAGGCGGTCTTCGTCTTCGAGGGCTCCGGGCGGGCAACGCTCGAGCTCCCGGGTGAGGAGCCGGCAATCTGGCGCGCCGCGGAGGCTTGGAATGAGTGCCTCGCCGCGAAGCCCCGCGTCGCGAAAACGGCATTCTCCTGGGAACGGACTTCGGGTCCGGAAGGCGTGTCATTCGAGCCGACCCCCGGGCCGGGTGACAGCGAAGGCGGCGACCTCTTCGGCCCCTAGCCGGGGAGCGAACCCTCGACGCAGCCGTTCCCGCGCTGCCAGAAGTACGCCGAGTGGGCGATGGTGGGCATGCCCTCGAGGAGAGGTTCCCAGTCTCGGAGCTTCGTCGACACCTCCGGAGTGCCGACAACCGCGTGGAGGAGCTGATCGAGGCGACCTCCCTCGAACACGAACACGATCTGCTTTCCAGAAAGAAAGACGGCGTGTCGCTCGAAACCGCTTCCCTCGGGATCGAAGGGTGGACCCTCCTTGATCAAGTCCTCCGCGCGAGCCTCGGCGCCCGGCTTCAGCTTCCCGATGACGGCCACTCGTTCCATCGCTGCTCCCTCGTGGTGAATGAGACTGGGTTACGCGAACGCTAGGCCCGTCCTCGGGTGAAGGCATCGGGGTCGCCGCGGACGCGCTACGCGGAAAACCCGCAGCGTCGCGGACGGCCTCTTGACTATGCGGGGGCCGCCGCGACCGAGCGAAGGCGGCTGGCCGGTAAAGATCGTTACCAGGTCTTGACTCGCACCGGCCGCTCGGGTCGACGCACGCGCACGCGGGCGTCGACGGCGATGCAACCGTCGGCTCGAGCGATAAGCGGGTTGACGTCGAGCTCCACGACTTCGGGCAGGTCGACCGCGAGGCGGGAGAGGCGGTGGAGAACGGTCGTGAGAGCGTCGGCGTCGAGTGCAGGCTTGCCGCGAAACCCGCGGACCAACCGGCCCGCCTTGCCGCTCGAGACGAGCTCCGCCGCATCGACATCGGCGAGTGGCGCGATGCGAAACACGACCTCCCCGATCAGTTCGGCGAGCACGCCGCCCGGGCCGAAGCCAACGAGGGGCCCGAAGACGGGATCCTGGACGACGCCGGCGAGCAGCTCGGCGTCGCCGCGGGCCATCGCCTGCACAACGACCGGAGCCCCGATCCGCTGGGCCGCGGCGGTCACCGCCTCGTCGTCCGAGACATCGAGCGCGACGCCGCCACGCTCAGTCTTGTGCACGCCCGGCGCGGCGGTCTTGACCGCGACCGGGTAGCCGAGCTCGCGGGCGGCGGCGACCGCGTCGGCAGCCGTAGCGCCGACTCGCTCCGCGACGAGCGGAAGCCCGTAGGCCGCGAGCAGACATCTCACCTCGGTCGGCGCCAGCCAGGCGTCCTCGGAAGCGACAAGGACAGCCTCGACGATCTCCCTCGCGCGGTCGGCGTCGATGTCGTAGAGCGTGGGCACGGAGCCAAGCGGGCGCCGGAGCCACTCCGCGCGCTCGGCCGCCCTCGCGAGAGCTCGCGCGGCCGACTCCGGGTAGGGGAACGAGCCGGGCGGGCTCTCCTCGGCGAGGGAAACACGGGCGACCGGCTTCGCGCGCCCCGCCGTGGCGCGCTCGACCGCCGCCGCGACGTCCTGCGCGGTGACGGTCGCCGCCGGCACGAAGATGACGATGACCGCGTCGACGGCAGGATCAACTAGCAGGATCGGCAGCGCGCTTTCGTACAGCGAAGGCGTGGCCGACCCGAGCATGTCTACGGGGTTGGCGACGCTCGCCGCCGGAGGGAGGAGACGACGGAGCGCCTCGCCTGTCTCCGGCCCGAGCGTAGAGAGCTCGAGCCCAGCCGCCTCGCAGGCGTCGGCGCAGAGGATGCCGAGGCCGCCGGCGTTCGTCAGAACCGCCACCTGCCTCCCCGGCGGTAGGGGCTCGTGCGAGAGGAGACTGGCGACGTCGAGGAGCTCCTCGAGCGAAGCCGAGCGGATCACGCCCGCCTGATGGAAGAGCGCGTCGACGGCGGCTTCCGAGCCTGCAAGGGCCGCGGTATGGGAGAGCGCAGCCCGCGCTCCCGCCCGGCTGACGCCGCTTTTCATGGCGAGGACGGGCTTCCGTCCGCTCACGCGCCGGGCAAGGCGGCCGAACTTGCGGGGGTTCCCGAACGACTCGAGGTAAAGGAGCACGAGCTCCGTCGCCGGATCGTCCTCCCAGTACTCGAGCAGGTCGTTCGAGGACACGTCCGCCTTGTTCCCCGTCGAGACGAAAGCGGAGAAGCCGAGTGCGCGCTCGTTCGCGCGCTCGAGCAGGGCCAGCCCGAGCGCCCCGCTCTGCGACGCGAAACCGATCGGTCCGGCCGGGAAGGCCCGCGGCGCGAACGTGGCATTGAGGTGCGATGCGGCGACCGAGACTCCGAGGCAGTTCGGCCCGAGCAGCCGCGCACTGTATGCCCTCACCGCTGTCAGGAGCCGCCGCTCGCGCTCGGCGCCCTCAGGGCCGGCCTCGGCGAATCCTGCCGAGATGACGCAGAGCGCTCGCGTACCTTGGGCGAGGACGGCCTGGGCGGCGTCGGCGACGAACTCGGCGGGGAGGCAGACGACGGCGAGGTCGACTACCTCCGGCAGCTCGGCCACGGCCCGGTAGCCCGGGGCTCCCGCGACCTGCTCGCCCGAGCGGTTGACGGCGTACAACCGGCCGGGGAAGGCGCCCGTGACGATGTTTCGGGTAACCGTGCCGCCGATCGACCCGGCCCGTGGGGATGCTCCAAGGACGGCCACGCTCTCAGGTTGGAAGAACGGCTGCAGCGACGCGACGACGGCCTCGTGGTCACGCTCGTCTACTCGCCCGCGGTACGTCTCGGTCGCGGCGATTGGAAAACTGACCTCGACGACGCCGGCGGAAAGGCTCCGCGCTACGTCGAAGCCCGCACCCGCGAACACGTCGAGCATGGGGCGATTCTCAGCAAGGACTTCGGCGACGAAGGCCTCGATCCCGCGTTCGGCGGCGAGGTCGGCGAGCTGCTCGAGAAGACGCGTGCCAATGCCCTTGCCCTGGTAGCGGTCATCGACCGCAAAGGCGACCTCGGCCCGTCGCCGGTCGCGGAGGCGTGCCCAGCTGGCGATCGCGAGGACGCGCTCGACGCCTTCGTTTTCGACGACGCCGACGAGGGAGCCGCGGTCTGCCCAATCAGGCTCGAGGAAAGGCGCAACGAGCGCCGGATTGACTCGGGGATGTCCGTGGAAGCGGAAGTAGAGGCTCCGCTCCGAGAGCCGCTCGAAGAGGGCAAGCACGGAGTCTGCGTCGGCTGCGGTCGGCGGGCGCAGTCGCAGCGTCCTCCCCTCGCGCAGGATGACGTCTCGGACGAGCGACTCGTGCGCCATGGCCGTTAGCTTGCCTGGCTCGCGCCGTGTAGGTCGTGGCCGCCCGTCGGTCTGCGGCAAAGCCGCAAGCCAGTCCGCCGGAACGCGGATGCGCCCGCGCTTGCGCGGAGCGAGAGTGGAGGCAGCGAAAGGAGCTGACCATGACCACACATACGGTCGAGCGGGCTCCGTCGACGTGGAGCCAGGACTATTGGCTCCGGCACTGCGAGGGTTTTCGAGTCGTCGCTCCTGGCGGTCGGCTTGGGTTCGTCGAGGTGGTCCTCCACGACGAAGAGGGCAACCCCGCGGAGCTCGGCGTCGTCGGCGGGCTGTTCGGAACGCGCACCGCCTTCATCCGCGTTGCCGACATCGCCGCCATCGACGCGCGTGCCGAGCGGATCACCCTGCGGCCCGGCACCGAGCTGCGCATCAAGGGGCTTATGTAAAACTCGCGGCTCTTGCCCCCGCCAGCGGCTCACGTCCGGCGGCGTGTGGTGATGTTGCCTGGCGGCGCGCCATCACAAGACCAGCACGCCAACCCGGAGCGCGCCCGCCGGCTGGCGGATGCACCGCCGCGATGTCGAGGCCGCTCCGGCTGATCAGCCAGGAGATCAGCGAGTTCGAGTTCCACATCTCGCCTGCGTGGAGCTCGTCCCGTCCCCAGACCGGCGTCGGCACATCTGGCACGAGTTCAAGGATGCGCTGCGCGACGACTAGGTCGTCTGTCAGCCGCTGTGGGCTCTCGACGGCCTCTTCGACGTCTGGAATCACGCCATAACGCCAGCGTCGGATCTCGTAGCGGAAGATCCGTAGCGATCGCACCCAGCGGCTGCCGACGACGCCCTCGGCGACGACCCCGCGCAGCGCTCCGTTGGCACGGGCCGGCGCCTGCTCGATGATGAATTTTCCCGCCGGGACCGTGACTTCAAGCGCGGAGTGGTAGAGGTCCTGAGCCGTGCGCCGTTCGAGCCGCGCCACGATCGCCTCGAAGATGCGTCCGTTAAGCCGGACGGAACGACCGCCTGCCCCGAGCGGGAGCCAGTAGAGGTCAACGCCAGATTGCATGTCACTGCTCATAGCAGCCGAGCACCGGACGCCGGCGCTCATCGGACTCCCCGGCCGGTCGCTAGTGCCTTCCAGCGCCAAGCCACCTGGCGAGGATGTAAGCGGCAAGCACGGCACCGCTGGCGACCACTGCATAACTCACGGTTGTCCAGAGCACGTCCATCTCGATCCTCCTTGTCGCCCGGAGCATCGCTCCCCGCCCAGACTCTCGCCATCGGGGCGCACGCGGATCGCTCATCCGCGAGTTCCCTGACCCCCTGCGGCCGCGAGCTAACCCGCGTATGCGGAGCGAGCCATCAGCCTGCTTGCCCCTTCACCCGGAAGAGCCCTCCGTCGATGGGCGGCCAAGCGGGTCGCCATTTACCCACGGGGCCGATTCCCTCGCTCGCTCCGCCTGTCGCGGGCCCATGAATAGGCAATCTCGGCGAGGCGCGTACGACCCCCGAGGTACTCCCGCCAGCCGACCGCGGCCCAGCGCAGTCTCGGGCTTCTCGCGAGTCGATCGAGGATGGCCTGATCCGGCGCCTCGAACAGAAAGACGGCCTCGTGATCCGTGAGGAAGACCTGATGCCGCTCGAGCCCGGCGGCCTCGGGATCGAACGGCGGTCCCAATTCGAGCAACTCGCGGACGCGGTCGCGCACCCCCGCCTTGAGCGGCACGACCACCACGACTCTGCTTGGCTCCGGCCCCCTTAGCACGAGACGCCTTCCGCCGCTGTCCGCTTTCGCCACTCGATCATCTGCACATTTCCAGCATCGAGGCGCTCCAAGGTTCAGACATCAGTGGTCGCCCGGATGTTGGAGTTCGGAAAACCCGTAGCAGCGCCCGGGGGACCTCCGCGTCCCTAACCTCCGAGAGCCGAGTCCAGAGTTACGAGAGCTCGAGCTCCATTCCCTCGTGGGCCAGGAGCGGCGGCTCTCCTTCGTCGCCCCACAGTTCTACTGCCCGGCTGAGCAGGACTTCGAGGTGCTGGTCGTCGTGGTCGGGATCGTGGTGGAACATCACCAGCCGGCGGACGCTCGAGATTCGCGCGAACGCGACCGCCTGCTCGACGCTCGAGTGACCCCATCCCACCCTCTCCGAATACTCGTCCTCCCCGTACTGGCAATCGTGCAGAAGGACGTCGACGCCCTCAGCGAGGGCATAGCCCGACACCCAGTCGGATGGGACGGTGGAGAGGTCGATGCCGAAAGCCGGCTCGTGGTCGGGGATGTAGGCGAGGGAGTGACCGCCTTCGCTCAGGCGATACCCGACGGTCGGCCCGGGATGGGAGACGGGCTGGGCCAGGAGCCGAGCGTGCCCGATTTCCCACTCCTCCTCGGGAACGTCGTGGAACGTCATCTGCGCGGGAATGTCCGACAACTGGACGGGAAAGAGCGGCGGGGAGAGGTAGCGAGCGATGCGCTCCTCCAGGGTGCGGACGGGAGAGGGCGGGCCCCAGACGTGGACATGCGTCTCCCCGCCCCACAGAGGTGCGAAGAAGCCCAACCCCTCGATGTGATCGAAGTGCAGATGCGTGAGAAGAACGTGAATCGTCTTCGGCCGGTCCGGTCCCAGCTCGAGTCCCAGCGGGCGAATCCCGGTTCCGGCATCGAGCACGAGCAGAGCGCCGTCGCCGAGTCGAACTTCGACGCACGATGTGTTTCCCCCATAGAGGACCGTTCCCGGACCTGGAGTCGCGAGCGATCCGCGGCAGCCCCAGATCGTCACGCGCAAGCGCGCCTCCTAGGACTCTCGAGCTTCGGGCTGCTCCCAGAAGATTGCGAGCATCCCCACGAACCGGTCGGCTTGCCCGAAAAGGGGAATCCCGGTGACGGAGACCACACGCGTCCTCCCGTCGAGGCAAGTGATACGGAAGATGTCGTGGGCCGGCCTGCGCTCGAGGAGGGCGATTCCTGATGGCATCTCGGCAAGCGACATGGGCTGCCCGTCGATGGTCTCCGGATGGAAGAGCGACGTCCAACTCTCGGCGGACAGCTCGCCCGCCTCGGCGAACGATCGTCCCAGAATCTCCTCGGCCGGCTCGTTGTAGAAGACGAGGTCGCCTTCGGCGTCGGCAATGAACATCGCCGTCGCGAGCTTCGACGCGAGCTCGCGCGCGAGGATCAGGATGAGGTTCTTCTGGCGCCTCCCTTCCACCGTTCGAGCAAGCCTACTGTTCAGCTCCGTGGGTTTCCCGCGCGCCGATCAGCGTTAACCCCGATGTGGCCTCTCGGACTTATGCAGAGTCTCTGCCCTAAGAACGAAAGGAGATCCGGTGCCACACGGTCGTCGCAGCGCCCTTCACGTTCTCATCGCGGGCGGCGGAGTGGCCGGTCTGGAGGCGGCGCTCGCGCTGCGAGCGCTCGCCGAGGAGCGTGTCTCAGTCGAGGTTGTCGCGCCGGAGACTGACTTCACGTATCGCCCGCTGGCCGTCGCGGAGCCGTTTCGCGTCGCAGAGATACAGCAGTTCCCCTTGGAGGCGCTGGTACGCGAGGCGGGCGCGGAATTCCGTGGCGGGGCAATCGTCGAGGTCGACGCCGCCCGCAGGGTCGTCCGCACGAGTGAGGGCGAGGAGCTGCCCTACGACGTGCTCCTTCTCACTCTCGGGGCGCGCGCGGAGGAGGCGGTGCCCAATGCGCTCACCTTCCGCGGTCCCGAAGACGGCCCCGCTCTCGCCGCGATGCTGGAGGAGGCGCTGAACGGAGAGCTTCGACGCGTGGTCTTCGCCCTTCCGGCCGGCGTGGCCTGGCCGCTGCCGCTCTACGAGCTCGCGCTTCTGACCGGCACCTACCTGACGGACGCCGGGACGACGGGCGTGGAGCTCGCGGTCGTGACACCTGAAGAGGCTCCGCTCTCGCTCTTCGGCGCCGCGGCAAGCGACGCCGTGCGCGAGCTGCTGGAGATTCGCGGCATCGAACTGCACCTGCGAACGACCCCCGTCAGCTTCGAGGCAGGGGCGCTGCGACTTGCGCCGGAGGGCCGTCTCGACACGGATCGCGTCGTCGCCCTCCCGCGCCTCGCGGGTCGAACAATGGTCGGCGTGCCGCAGGATGCCGTTGGATTCGTGCCGACGGACGAGCATGCGCACGTGAGGGACCTCGAGAATGTCTACGCCGCCGGCGACCTGACGCAGTTCCCGATCAAGCAGGGAGGGATCGCTGCGCAACAGGCCGATGCCGCGGCGGAGGCGATCGCGGCTGGCGCGGGAGCGCCGATCGAGCCGGCACCGTTTAGACCCGTCCTGCGCGGCCTCCTACTCACCGGCATCTTCCCGCGGTACCTGCGCTCGGAGGTGGGCAAAGGTGCGTCCACGGTCGACGTGGAACCGCTTTGGTGGCCCCCGGCGAAGATCGTCGGCCGCCACCTCGCCCCGTTTCTGGCCCAACGCCTGGGGCTCTCCGAGACGCCCCCGCCGACCGCACGCGAAGGTTCCGTGGCCGTCGAGGTCAAGCTCGACCCTCACCACGCCGGGGCTCTAGCACCGATGTAGGGCAAGCCGCGGCCGCGGTCATCCGGGCTAAACCCCAAGCGTTATTGCGGTTTTCCCGAACCATGTTTCCGCGGGCGCCCTGATGGCGGGTCTGCAAAGGCAGAACACACTTCGGGCAAAGGTCGAACGCAGTCGGATCTCGGCCGCGAATGAAGGGAGTATCAGATGCGCAAGTTGTTCGAAATTGGGGGTGTGGTGGCCGCCGCGATCCTGATCGCGTTCGGCGTAACCACGATCGTCATGGGCTTCAACGGCCGCTCGACGGTCCGCGACAGCCTCAAGCAGGAGCAGATCGTCGGCACGCCCGACATGACGCCGGCCGCGATCGCGGCGTCGGCGAAGGAAGCCGGCCTGCCGGCCAGCATCGATCTTCCCACGGTCGCCGTTGCCGACAAGCCGATCAACACCGGCGAGCGCGCGCGCGCATTCGCGAGCTACATGCGGATCCACGCCCTCGAGGCGACCGGCGGTCTGACGTACGCGCAGATGCCGCGCTACGCGACTGACGACGGGAAGGGCACGAACGATCCCGCCCAGGCGACGAAGGATCCGAACGGGCAGCCGGTCAGTAACCCGACTCGCAACGTCTGGGTGACCGAGACCGCGCTCTCGACCGCGCTCAACATGAGCTTCATGGCCGAGAGGCTCTCGCTCTTCTCGATCATCATCGGCGTGGCCTTGCTCCTCGCGGGGTTCGGTTTCGCGATCCTCGCGATCGGCGGGGCCCTCCGCAACCCGGAGACAGCGCTGACGTTCCTGCGCAGGGGCGCGAAAACGGGCCATCCGACGCGCGTCGTACCAAACGCCTAGATCGCACGACGCTTCGACGATGAACGGGCCGCCCCAAAGGCGGCCCGTTCACTTCTGGACGGAAAGTCCCGGATCTGCGGCTTTCCCGCAACACGGATCCGCGCAGCGACGGATGGCGGCCTCGACGTCTTCAGCGAAGGTGGCCGCCATGGCATCCAACACTGCAGTACGCGTGCTGGTCGCAGGCGGCGGTTTCGCCGGCCTGGAGACCGCCTTCTCGCTGCGCGCTCGTCTCCGCGAGCGCGTCCGGCTAACGCTCGTCGCCGACCACGACGAGTTCCTCTTCAAGCCGAACACGATCTACATCCCGTTCGGGGCCGACCCCGCCTCGCTCGAGATCCCGCTCGGCCGCCCCACGGACCGACGCGGAATCGAGCTCGTTCGCGGTACGCTCGACGAGGTCGACTCGGATCGGCGGAACGTGCGGGTCGACGGCCAGGAGCTCGACTACGACTTCCTCGTGCTCGCGACGGGGGCGGCAATGAGGCCGGAGGAGATCCCTGGGCTCGCCGAGCACGCTGAGACGATCTGGACGCCGGCGGAGATGCTCTCGCTCGGTGAGCGGCTCCGCGATCTCCGCGATCGCGCGCGCCGCGGCGAGGAACTCACCGTCCTCTTCAATGTGCCGCCCTTCAACAAGTGCGCAGGCCCGCTCTACGAGATGGTGTTCATGATCGAGACGTGGCTGCGCCGGCAGAAGGTGCGCGACCGCGTCCGACTCGTCTACACCACCTTCGAGCGCACCTTCATCCAGGCGTTCGGGCCGAAGCTCCACGAGGTCGTCCTCGAGGAGTTCGCCGGGCGGGGCATCGAGGGCCGCGTCGGGACCCGGCTTGCGTCGGTTGAAGCGGGCGCAGCCCATTTCGAGGAGGGAGGCAGCGAGCTCTACGACCTCCTCGTCGCATTCCCGCCGTACGTGGCCGCGGTTCGGTATCCCGAGCTGCCGGCGGATGATCGCGGCTTCCTCGCCACCGACCTCGGCTCGAGGCGCGTCGCGCGGCAGGAGCGCATCTACGCGCCCGGGGACGCCGGCGATTTCCCTGTCAAGCAGGCCTTCCTGGCCTTTTTACAAGCAGACGCGGTCGCGGAAGACATCGCCGCTAAGGCGGCCGAATCCGAGCCGCGGTTTGCGTTCGATCCGGTCAGCATGTGCGTCATGGAGGAGCTCGACAAGGCGACCTTCGCGCAGGTACCGCTCGAGCTGACCGACGATCCGGACCGTCCGGTCGCTGTTCGCGCCGACGCGGACGGCGCGTACCGCGTCGGCGTCTCGCCGGCGTGGCGTGTCGGGAAGAAGCTGCTCGGCCTCTACCTGCCCTTCCGCTTCAACGCCGGCCTGCCGTTCCATTCGGGCGCTCCGTGGCGGGCGATGGACGTCGGACTGAAGGGCATGTCCGCGCTCCTGGCCCGGCGATAGCGATGCAGCGAACTGCGTCCCAAGACAAGCATCGCGTCGTCATCGCCGGTGGCGGCGTGGCCGCGCTCGAGGCGATGGTGGCGCTCCGGCAGCTGGCCGAGGAGCGGGTCGAGCTCACGCTCGTCGCACCTGACCGGCTATTCACGTACCGGCCGCTCTCGGTGGCGGAACCGTTCGGCCTCGGCTCCATCGTCCGGTTTCCGCTCGAGGAACTCGCGGCGGGCTGCGGAGCGACGTATGAGCAAGGGTCGTTGGCGCTCGTTTCTCCGAACGAGCGGAGCATCTACACCAGCCGCAGCCGCTCACTCGAGTACGACACACTGTTTCTTGCGGTCGGCGCGAGCGTCAGCGAGGCGCTTCCGGGCGCCGTGACGTTCGGCGGCCCCGGCGATACACGCGCGGTCGACATGCTCCTCGAGGATCTGGAGAGCGGGCTCGTACGGCGCGTCGTCTTCGCCGTACCGATCGGCGTCGGCTGGACGCTTCCCCTCTACGAGCTTGCGCTCCTCACGGCTGAGCGTGTCGCGAGCAGTCGCCTCGACGCCGAACTGACTCTCGTCACGCCCGAAGAACGGCCTCTCGCCGTTTTCGGTAGCGAGGCGAGCGAGACGATCGAGTCATTGCTCGGCGAGCGCGGCGTGGCCCTTCGCACCGGGGTCCACCCGTGCGCCTTCACCGCGTCGCAGCTCGAAGTCGTGTCCGGCGAGCCAATTGCAGCCGACTGGGTTTTGACGCTCCCGCGATTGACGGGACAGGTCATTGACGGCGTCCCTCATGACAAGGACGGATTCATAGCCACGGACGGATTCGGGCGAGTCAATGGCGTCCCGGGTGTTTACGCGGCCGGTGACATCACGAACTTTCCGGTGAAGCAGGGCGGCATCGCCGCCCAGCAGGCGGACGCGGCCGCCGAAGCGATCGCCGCCGACGCGGGCGCGGACATCACTCCGCAGCCGTTCGAACCCGTCTTGCGAGGTCTCCTTCTCACGGGCGGGCGGCCGGCGTTCCTGCGCGCGGAAATCGGCGGCGGACACGGCGAGACGTCGATCGTTTACCGGGAGCCGCTCTGGTGGCCAGCCGGCAAGATCGCGGCGCGCTACCTCGGGCCGTACCTCGCCGAGCGGGCCCGCTCCCCGTCGGGCTCCCGCTACGAGCCGTCGCGGCTGCTTCTTTAACCAGCGCGCGTGACGGGCGCACGCCCGGTGCGCCGCGCTTCGCATGCCGTCGGGTTGTTGAGGTGTGTTGCCTGAAGGGCACACGCGGGCATGGCCGAACAATCTCGGAGGCGCCATTTGCAGGAGAAACAGGCCCCTCGTGCCCGCCGGTACCCGTCTGAAATGGTAAGGAGGGGGTCTGTCTCCGAGTCCGGAAGAGGGCTTTGACCGCCGACACCGCCCACCGGCGAGCGAAATGCTCGGGCAGCAGAAGGGCAGCAAACGCCCAAAATCGAGCCTACGCAATTGTGCACAAATCAGGTGCCGGAAGCCCGCAGAGCCGCATGAAGAGAGCGATTGCGCACCCATCGTCGTCAATCGTCGTCTCTCTGGAACAAGCCTGTCACGCCGGAGGTCGCGGGTTCGAGTCCCGTCGCTCCCGTAAAAGACCTGCAAATCGGCATGTTCTGTTGCCCGTCCAGGCGCAAACGACCGCCGATCTCCATTCATCCCGCGCTGATCCCGCACGGCTGAAGCCGGTGGAAGCGGTGCGTACCCGCAAATACCCGGAAGCCTTGCGCCGGTCGGTCTGACCGGCGGTCGAGTGGTGCGTCGGATGAGAAAACTCAGCCGCTCTGTCCTTCCACCACGCTGGTCCATCCCTCGCAGCAACTCAAGCTGGCAAGGTGATCCTCGTCAGACTGCGGGCGCGAGATGCCAAGGCCACGACGTGCCCAGTCGCCCACGTAGAAGCCGCCCCAGGCGAGCTCGAGCCGGCGCAGGTCGGGGTTCGCGAAGACCTCGCAGAGCGGCCGAAGTGCGCCTTGGCGCTCCCGAGCAGGTTAGGAAGCCGCGCTCGCAAGCCGCGCCTGCGGGCGATCCGCCTGTCGAAGAGCGGTCATGAGGTCGCGCTGCACGGCCTCGAAGAAGGCGTACGACCCGATCGTGGAGCCGTAGAAGAGC
>DASXRO010000248.1:0-2931 GCA_036506555.1 Gaiellaceae bacterium | reverse complement strand
GACTCGCGAAGCGCGATCGCGACGGCATGGGTGCGCGTGTCTGCCTCGAGCTTGGCGAGGATGTGGCGGACGTGGCTCTTCACCGTTTCCTGGCTGATGAAGAGCCGCGAGGCGACGTCGGCGTTCGACATGCCGTCGGCGAGGAGCTGAAGGATCTCGCGCTCGCGCTGAGTCAGCATCTCCTCCCGCTCGCGCGTCAGGAGGGCGGGCATCAGCGCGGGATCGACGTAGCCCTCGCCGCTCGCCACCTTCTCGATCGCGCGGAGAAGAGTCGAGTGCGGGGCCTCCTTGAGGATGTATCCCTTGGCGCCGGCCTCGAGGCCGCGCCCGAGGAGGCTGCGCTCGCCGTAGGCGGTGAAGATGAGGACCGCCGTCTGCGGCAGGCGCTCGCTCAGGATCTTCGTCGCTTCGAGCCCGTCCATGCCGGGCATGCGGACGTCCATGATCACCACGTTCGGCCGGCGGCGCTCTGCGATGGCCACCGCGCTCGCCCCGTCGGATGCTTCGCCGACGACGCGGATCTGGGGCGCGCGGGACAGCGAGAGTCGGAGCCCTTCGCGAACGACCTCGTGGTCGTCAGCGATCAGGCAGGTGATCTCGTTTGCAGATCCGTTAGTCGACACTCCGGCTTCCCCCAAGGCACGATGATAATCGGGTGATAGGGCGTCACACTTTAGAGGGACTTCTGATCGACCCGATTGACGGCGCCCGGCCCGGCAGGCTCACGATCGAAGGGGATCTCATCGTCGAGGTCGCTGACGACCCCTCCGTCCCGGGCGAGCCGCTCGTCTTTCCCGGCTTCATCGACCTTCACGTGTACGAGACTGGGGAGCTCGCCGCGACAGGTGTGACCGGATATCTGCAGGCTGCCTGGGAGCCGGTCGACACCTCCGACCCCCTCTGCCTCGGCCTCCATCTCGAAGGGCCGTTCCTCAATCCGAGGGTGGCGGGCGCCATCCCGGTCGAGCAGTTGCGGGACGTCGACCTCGACCTCCTCGGGGGGTGGCTGGACCGCGGCGACGTCCGGCTCGTGACTGTCGCTCCCGAGCTCGAGGGCGGATTCGATGCGATTCGCCTCGTGTGCGAGGCGGGCGCCGTCGCCGCCGTCGGCCACACCCTCGCGAACGCCGCGACCACGCTGGCCGCGGTCGACGCGGGCGCGAGGTTCGGCACTCACGTGTGGAATGCGATGGCGCCGCTCTCGGCGCGGGCCACGGGCCCGCTGCCCGAGCTGCTGCTCGACGAGCGCGTGACGCTCGGGCTCATTGCCGACGGGCGCCATGTCCATCCGCGCGTCGAGGAGCTAACGGTGCGCATCGCCGGCCCTGTCCGCATCGCGCTCACGAGCGACCTCGTGCGGACGCCGGTTCTGACCGACAACCGGCTCGGCGGCGGGGACCGAGCAGGCGCGGCGCTCGTCGAGCGCATGGCGCGCTTCGGCCTCGCCGAGGCGGCGACGATGGCGAGCCTCGTTCCGGCGAGGCTGCTCGGGCTGACCGATCGCGGCCGCCTCGCGGCCGGCTACAGGGCCGACCTGGCAATGCTCGATGCGCGCCTGGAGCCGCTTGAAACGGTCGTCGCCGGGAACACCTACTGGGCCGTGCGCTATCCTGAGACCCAAGAGTTGGACGAAATCCCTCCTAGTACCCACGCCCCGGGAAGCGGGGCGTGACCGTTTTCCTCAAGGTCGTCGCCGTTCTCCTGCTCGTGGCGGGGAACGCGTTCTTTGTCGCGGCCGAGTACGCGCTGGTAACGGCACGGCGGACGCGGCTGGTCGAGCTGGCCGACGACGGGAACCGACGGGCCGCGATGGCCCTGCGGATCATGGACGACCCTGTGCGCTTCATCGGCACGGTCCAGCTCGGCATCACGGCCTTCTCGATCGCACTGGGCGCCGTCGGCGAGCCTCTGATCGAGCATTTCTTCAGCCCCGTCGTCGCGACGACGCTCGCGTTCATCTTCGCCTTCGCCATCGTCACGTACCTGCACGTGACGCTCGGCGAGCTCGTCCCCAAAGCGATCGCGCTCACGAGGAACGAGTCCACCGCGCTCTGGGTCGCCCTCCCGGTCGAAGCGGTGTACGTCGTCACGTATCCGCTCGTGTGGTTCCTGCAGGAGTCGGCCAACGCCTTCACGCGCATGTTCGGGATCCAACCGGCGCCCGCGGGCGTCGTGGCTCACACCGAAGAGGACATCCGCCACATCGTCGCCGCCGCGGAGGACACGGGCGTGATCGAAGAGGCGGAGGAGGAGATGGTCTACAAAATCTTCGACTTCGCCGACAAGGAAGTCCACGAGGTGATGGTGCCGCGGCCCGAGGTGGTCGCTCTCTCGATCGACCTGCCCCCGCACGAGGCGCTCGCCGCCGTCATCGACTCTCCCTACACGCGCTATCCCGTCTACCGAGGCTCGCTCGACGAGATCCTCGGCGTGCTCCACGTGCGCGACCTCTTCTCAGCTCTCTATGACCAGGGGATCGAGAACGTCGACATCGGCCGGCTCGTGCGCGAGGCGCACGTCGTGCCGGAGACCAAGGACCTCGCCGCCATGCTCGCCGAGTTCCGGCGGGCGAACCAGCACATGGCGATCGTCGTCGACGAGTACGGCTCCTTCCAGGGCATCGTCACGATGGAGGACCTGCTCGAGGAGATCGTCGGCGAGATCGAGGACGAGTACGACCTTCCTGACGAGTCGGTCGAGCGGGTCGACGACTCGCGCATACGCATCGACGGGACGTTTCCGATCGACGACTTCAACGAGCAGTTCGGCCAGGACCTACCGCAGGACGACTACCACACCGTGGCGGGATTCGTGTTCGGCGCGCTCGGCCGGGCGGCCGAGGCCGGCGACGAGGTTCTCCACGACGGGCTGCGCTTCCAGGTCGTCGACGTCGACGGGCCCCGCATCGAGCGCCTCGAGGTCGAGTTCATC
>DASXRO010000247.1:0-8394 GCA_036506555.1 Gaiellaceae bacterium | reverse complement strand
TCGGAACTTCGCTCGTCGTCGGGACGCGCAGGTCGTTCCGAGGCAAGGACGCAGGGAGCCGACGTGTCAGTCTGAACGCGGATGCGTTGGGGGCGACCCTTGATTTTGAACGCGGATGCGTTGGGGCGAGGTGCGCGCCTCCGGCGGCACAGATGATGTTTCGTCAAGACCTCCTAATAATCCACTCGCTCGAGATAGAGGCCCCACGGCGGCGCAGTCGTGCCCGCCTCCTCGCGCGCGCGTCCCTGGAGGAGCCGCGCGATCGCCGGAGGGCCCTGCTCAAGCATCGTACCCACCAGGATTCGCACCATGTGGCGCAGGAAGCTGTCGGCGGTGATCCAGAGCTCGAGCGTGTCCTCGCCGCGTTCCCAGGCCGCCGCGCTGACGGTGCGGACGAACGTCTCATGCTGGGTTTCCGTGGGAGTGAAGGCGCGAAAGTCGTGCTCGCCGAGGATGAGCGCGGCGGACTCGGCCAGGCGCTCCTCGTCGAGCGGACGCGGCCACCAGAGCGAGCGCCGGCGCTCGAAGGGCGAAGGGGTCGGCCGCCGCCAGATCCGGTAGCGGTACGAGCGCGCCCGCGCGGAGAAGCGGGCATGGAAACCGTCGGGTGCGATCTCCCCCGCCAGCACGGCGATGTCGTCCGGAAGGACCGCGTTCAACGCCGGGGCGGCCTTCTCGACCGGCGGGCCTCCCTCGACCTCCGCGCTCGCCACCTGCGCGCGCGCGTGCACGCCGGCATCGGTCCGTCCCGCCACGGCCAGCCCGTCCCACTTCGGATAGACGCGGTCGAGCGCGCCGCGCAGCTCGCCCTCGACGGTGCGCAGGCCCGGTTGCGCAGCCCAGCCGGCGAATCTGGTTCCGTCGTATTCGAGAGTCAGCTTGACAACGCTCATCGTAAGTGTATGCTTACGGTAAGTTATGGCTTACGGAGAGGCGATGGCGGCGTTGGCCGATCCTACGCGGCGGGCGGTGTTCGAGCGGCTGCGTCGCGGGCCGCGCCCGGTCGTCGAGATCGCGCGGGGACTCCCCGTTTCCCGGCCGGCCGTGTCGCAGCACCTCCGCGTCCTCAAGGAGGCGGGGCTCGTCCGCGAGCGCCGCGAGGGGACGCGCAACTTCTACAGCGTCAACGGCGACGCGCTGGCCGAGCTACGCGAGTACTTCGAGGATTTCTGGGACGAGGCCCTGGCCGCCTTCAAGGAGGCCGCCGAGAAAGGAGCGACGGATGAGTCAGCAGACGAGTGAGGTCGTGATCGCGAAATCGGTGCACGTTTCGGCGCCGCCGGAGCACGCGTTTCGCGTATTCACCGAGGGGATCCACACCTGGTGGCCCCTGCACACGCACGCGGTCGATCCGAAGAGCGCCGATACCGTAGTGCTCGAAGGGCGCGAGGGCGGCCGCCTCTTCGAGCGGACGGCGAGCGGCGATGAGCACGACTGGGGCACCGTCGTGAGCTGGGACCCCCCGCGCCGCCTCGGCTACAGCTGGCATCCCGGGCGGGACGAGGAAACCGCGCAGGAAGTCGAGCTGACGTTCAGCCCCGACGGAGACGGAACCCGCGTCGACCTGCGCCACTGGGGCTGGGAGAAGCTCGGCGAACGCATGGAGGCAACCGTCGCCGACTACGACGAGGGTTGGGACGTGGTCATCGGCATGTATGCGGAGAAGGCGAATGGCTAAGAGCGCCGCTTCGGTCGTCATCCGCAAGACAGTCACCGTCGCCGTGCCGGTGGAGACAGCGTTCCGGATCTTCACCGAGGAGGTCGGCTCCTGGTGGCCGCTCGCCACCAAGTCGGTCGGGCAGCAGGAAGCCGAGACGCTCGTGATCGAGCCTCGCGAGGGAGGGCGCGTCTACGAGCGGGTTCGCGGGGGTGAGGAGCACGACTGGGGCGTGATCCTCGCGTGGGAGCCTCCCCGCCGCCTCGCCTTCACGTGGCACCCGGGCCGCGGCCCGGAGACGGGCCAGGAGGTCGAGGTGCGCTTCGACGCCGCTTCAGGCGGCGAAACCCTGGTCGAGCTCGAGCACCGCGGCTGGGAGCGGCTGGTCGAGACCGCCGAGGAGATCCCCGAGCACTACGAGTCCGGCTGGGAGGAAGTCCTGCGCCGCTACGTCGAGGCGGCGACGGGAGCCGGAGCCCGCGCGGGGACGTAGTCCACGAGCTCGAGGTAGACCATGCGGGCCGCGTCTCCCTGGCGCGGCCCGATCTTGACGATGCGGGTGTAGCCGCCCGGCCGCTCCGTGAAGCGGGGGGCGACCTCGGCGAAGAGCTTGTGCGCGATGTCCTTGGAGCGCAGGAAGGCGACGGCGTGCCGGTGCGCGGCCACGTCGCCGCGCTTGCCGAGCGTGATCATCTCCTCGACGATCGGCCGCACCTCCTTCGCCTTCGCCTCGGTCGTCTTGATGCGCCCGTGCTCGATCAGCGCCGAAGCCAGGTTGGCGTAGAGCGCCCGCCGCTGGGCCGAGTCGCGCCCGAGCTTCCGTCCAGACTTGTGGTGCCGCATGCCGAGTTATTCCTCGCGCATCGTCAGGCCGTGGGCGGCGAGCGTCTCGCGAACTTCCTCGATCGACTTCTTGCCGAAGTTCGGGATCGCAGCGAGCTCGTTCTCCGTCTTGGAGACGAGATCGCCGATCGTCTCGATGCCCACGCGCTTGAGGCAGTTGTAGCTCCGCACGCCCAGCTCGAGCTCCTCGATCGGGAAGTTCTCCATCCCGTGCGCCTGAGGCGCCTCGGCCTCGGCCTCCCCGGCGGCCTCTCCGAAGCCCTCGATGCGCTCGAGGTCGGTGAAGATCGCCAGCTGGCGGATGAGGATCTCGGCCGCCTGCCCGATCGCGTCACGCGGCGAGAGCGAGCCGTCCGCGGTGACATCGAGGGTCAGCTTGTCGTAGTCGGTGCGCTGCCCCACGCGGGCAGCCTCGACCTCGTACGAGACGCGCCGCACGGGCGAGAAGATCGAGTCGACCGGGATGACCCCGATCGTGTGCTCGGGCCCGCGGTTCAGCTCCGCCGGCACGTAGCCGCGGCCGCGGCCGATCGTGAGCGTGATCTCGAGGCGGCCCTTGTCGGAGAGGTTCGCGATCTCGAGGTCGGGGTTGAGGATCTCGAGGTCGGCGGGCGCTTCGATGTCGGACGCCTTGACGACGCCGGGCCCCTTCTTGTCGAGGCGCACTTCGATCTCGGGCGAGTCGCCGTGCAGCCGGCAGATGAGGTTCTTGAGGTTGAGGATGAGGTCGGTGACGTCCTCGCGCACGCCCTTGAGCGTCGTGAACTCGTGGGCGACGCCCTCGATCTTCACCGAGGTGACCGCGGCGCCCTCGAGGGACGAGAGCAGGACGCGGCGGAGGGAGTTGCCGAACGTGTAGCCGAAGCCGCGATCGAGAGGCTCGATGACGAAGACACCGCGGTCCTCGTTGACCTCCTCGTGGGTGATCTTCGGCACCTGAAAATCCATGAGAGTCGTTCTAGTAGCCAATCTTGTTCCTTCCTTCGCTTCGCGGGCGGGGCATGCCCCGCCCCTACTACTTCGAGTAGAGCTCGACGATGAGCGATTCCTGCACCGGCGTATCGATGTCGGCGCGCTCGGGCATCTTCAGCACCTTGCCCGTGAGGTTGTCGTGGTCGGCCTGGAGCCACGGCGAGACCGACGCAGTGAGGTCGGTGGCGTCGCGAATGACCTGCTCGACCGGGCTCCCCGACTTCATCGCGACGATGTCGTTCGTCTTGACCTGGTAGCTCGGGATGTTCACGCGACGGCCGTTGACCTGGAAGTGGCCATGGCGGATGAGCTGGCGCGCCTGCGCGCGCGACGCCGCGAAGCCGAGCCGGTAGACGACGTTGTCCAGGCGCGTCTCGAGCATGCGCAGGAGCTCCTCGCCCGTGATGCCGGAGCGCTTGGCCGCCTTGTCGTAGTAGTTGCGGAACTGCTTCTCGAGAATGCCGTAGTAGCGGCGCGCCTTCTGCTTCTCGCGCAGCTGGAGGAGGTACTCCGACTGCTTGATGCGACCGCGCCCGTGCTCTCCCGGCGGATAGCTGCGGCGCTCGACCGCGCACTTCTCGGTCAGGCAGCGCTCGCCCTTCAGGAAGAGCTTCATGCCCTCGCGGCGGCAGAGCTTGCACTTGGGTCCGAGACTGCGCGCCACTAGACCCTCCGCCTCTTCTTCTGCCTCACGCCGTTGTGGGCCTGCGGAGAGACGTCCTTGACGCCGAGGATCTCGAGCCCGGCGGCCTGGAGGGAGCGGATCGCCGTCTCACGCCCCGAGCCGGGGCCCTTGACGAAGACCTCGACCTTCTGCAGGCCGTGCTCCATGCCTTTCTTCGCGCACGAGTCGGCGGTGACCTGGGCAGCGAAGGGCGTCGACTTGCGGGAGCCCTTGAAGCCGGCCGAGCCGGCGCTCTCCCAGGCGATGACCGCTCCGTCCTTGTCCGTGAGGGTCACGATCGTGTTGTTGAAGGACGTCTTGATGTGCGCCTGGCCGATGGCGATGTTCTTCTTGACGCGGCGACGCGTGCGGCCCTTGGCCGCTGGTGCTTTCCGTGGGGGTGCCATTAAGTCTTCGTCGGGGCTTTCTTGCCGCGGCCGACGGTCTTCTTCGGGCCCTTGCGCGTGCGGCCGTTCGTCTTCGTGCGCTGGCCGTTCACGGGCAGGCCGCGCCGGTGGCGGACGCCGCGGTAGGCACCGATCTCCTGCAGGCGCTTGATCGCCTGCGAGCGCTCACGCCGCAGATCGCCTTCCACCTGGAGGTTCGCGTCGATGTAGTTGCGGAGCTTGGTGATCTCCGGATCTGTGAGGTCGCGCACCTTCTCGTCGCACGAGAGCCCGAGCTCTTCGCACACCTTGCGCGCCGTCGAGGGGCCGATACCGAAGATGTAGGTGAGGCCCACCTCGAGCCGCTTCTCACGCGGGAGATTAACTCCTGCAATTCGTGCCAATTCTTCTCCTTAGCCCTGTCGCTGCTTGTGACGCGGGTTCGTGCAAATGACCAGCACTTTTCCGTGCCGCTTGATCACGCGGCAGCGGTCACACATTGGTTTGACGGATGCTCTGACTTTCATAGGAAGACGCGGCAAGCCACGGCAAAGCGCGGCTCGGCCGCGACGTTGTAGCGTAGCAAAAGCCCCTCAGACCGGAACGCCGGCCAGGGTGAGGATGCGCGGCTCCGCCTCCGTCACGGCCACGGTGTGCTCGAAATGGGCCGAGAGGGCGCCGTCGTCGGTCGAGATCGACCAGCGGTCCTCCGCGACGACGACCTCGGACGAGCCCGCGTTGATCATCGGCTCGATCGCAAGCGTCATCCCGGGCGCCAGCAGCGGCCCGCGGCCCGGGTCGCCCCAGTTGGGGATCTGCGGCTCCTCGTGCATCGAGCGACCGATCCCGTGGCCGACGAGCGAGCGCACGACGGAGAAGCCCGCTTCCTCGGTGGTCCGCTGGATGGCGGCGGAGATGTCGCCGACGTGTTTGCCGGCCCGCGCCTCACCGATGCCCGCCTCGAGGGCCGCCTGGCACACGTCGAGGAGCCGCTGGGCGTCCTCGCCGATCTCCCCCACAGCGAAGGTGTAGGCGGAATCCGCGACGAAGCCGCCGAGCGTCACCCCGACGTCGACCGAGATGAGATCGCCTTCCTCGATCCGGTAAGCGCCGGGGATCCCGTGCACGACCATCGAGTTGGGCGAGGTGCAGATCGAGGCGGGAAAGCCGTGGTAGCCCTTGAACGTGGGCACGCCGCCCTGCGAGCGAATGTAGTCCTCGGCGATCTCGTCGAGCTCCTTGGTCGTCACGCCCGGCCGCATGGCCTCTCCGAGGACCGCGAGCACGTCGGCGACGACACGGCCCGCCCGCGCCATCTTCTCGACCTCCTTGCCGGACTTGCGGATGATCATCGCGCTGCGGCGGCTTGGAGCACGCTCTGAACCTCGGCGAAGACCTCGTCGATGGACCGCTCGGCATGAATACCGACCAGGATCCCCTTCGCCCGGTAGAACTCGACGAGCTCTTCCGGGATCCGCATCGTCTCCATCCGGCGATGGATGATCTCCGGCGTATCGTCCTCCCGCCCTTGCTCCACGGCCCGCTTGAGGAGGCGCTGCTCCGCGACCTCCTCCGAGAGCTGGAAGTCGAGGACGACTGAAAGCTCCCGGTCCGATTCCGCGAGGATCGAGTCGAGTGCCTCCGCTTGGGGCAGGGTGCGCGGGAAGCCTTCGAGGACGAAGCCCTCGGCTGTATCCGGCTGGGCGAGGCGCTCGCGCACGACCGCGATCGTGAGATCGTCGGGGACGAGCTCTCCGGCGTCCATGTACGGCTTCACCTGGGCGCCGAGCTTCGTCCCCCCGGCCACGGCCGCGCGGTACATGTCGCCCGTGTTGATGTGCGGGATGCCGGCTTCGGCGGAGATGAGCTCCGCCTGAGTGCCTTTGCCGGCCCCGGGTGGGCCCAGGATGACGATGTCGAGGGGCAAAGGGCCGCCTTACTTCAAGAAGCCTTCGTAGTGGCGCATCATCATCTGCGACTCCATCTGCCGCATGGTGTCGAGTGCGACGCCAACAACGATGAGGATCGACGTACCGCCGAGCGCTCGATGGGTCGCCTGCGAGAAACCGCCGTAGCGAATGAAGAGCGTCGGCAGGGTGGCGACGAGGGCGAGGTAGAGCGACCCCGGAAGCGTCAGCCGGGTCAGGACGCGGTCGAGGTACTGGGCGGTCGGCGGCCCCGGTCTGATGCCGGGCACGTAACCGCCGTACTTGCGCAGGTTGTCCGCCTGGTCGACCGGGTTGAACTGCACGGCCGTGTAGAAGTACGTGAAGATCACGATCAGCAAGCCCTGCAGGAGCAGGTACGTCCAGTCGGTGGGCGTGAAGTGCGTGTTGATGAAGCTCTGCGTCTGCGGGAAGAACTGGGCGACCGTCGGCGGGAAGGCCATGATCGCGGCGGCGAAGATGATCGGGATCACGCCGGCCATGTTCACGCGCAGCGGCATGTAGGTGGAGCCGCCCGAGGTCATGCGCCTCCCGACCATGCGCTTCGCGTACTGGATCGGGATGCGGCGCTGCCCCTCCTGCACGAAGACGACGGCGACGATGATCGCGAGCGCGAGCGCGGGGAACATGACCCGCTCGAACGCGTCGCCGTTGTACCAGGCGCGAATGCCGCCGGGGAGGCTCGAGAGGATCGAGGCGAAGATCAGGAGCGAGATGCCGTTCCCGATCCCGCGCTTGGTGATCAGCTCACCCATCCACATGAGGAGCGTCGTCGCAGCCGAGAGCGAGACGACGATCAGCACGAAGCGCCCCGCGTTCAGCTGGAAGTCGGGGATCTGGCGGTTGAAGAGGTACGTGTAGCCCGCCGCCTGGAGGGCAGCGAGGATCACGGTCAGGTAGCGGGTGTACTGGTTGATCTTCGCGTAGCCGGCCTCCCCTTCCTTCTGCAGCTGCTCGAGCCGCGGAATGACGACCGTCATCAGCTGAAGAATGATCGAGGCCGTGACGTAGGGCATGATCCCGAGCGCAAAGAGGGCGAACTGGCCGAGTGCGCCTCCGGAGAAGATGTTCAGGAGGCCGAGGATCGTGCCGCCCTGGCCGTTGAAGTAATTCTCGATTGCCTGCGAGTTGACGCCGGGGACCGGGATCCAGCTCCCCAGCCGGTAGAAGGCCAGGATCATGGCCGTGAAGAGGACGCGGTGCCGGAGCTCCGGGACGCGCCACGCGTTTGTTAACCAGGAAAGCACTACGTGCTTTCCTGGTCGGGGGTTGACTCGGCATCCGCAGGCGCTTCTGCCTCGGATTCAGCTTCCGCCGGTGCCGTCTGCTCCTCGGTCTGCTCCGGCTCTTCCGCCGCCGGCTTCGCCTTGCGCACCCTGCGCTTCTTCACCACCGGCTCGCGGAGAGCGGTGGCCTTGCCGCCCGCCTTCTCGATCTTCTCCTTCGCGGTGGCGGAGAAGGCATGCGCGGTCACCGTCAGCTTCTTCTTGAGGTCGCCCTGGCCCAGGATCTTCACGTCGGTGCGCGTGTTCTTGATCAGGCCCTTGTCGACGAGCCCCTCGAGGGTCACCTCGGCCCCGTCGTCGAAGACGCGGTCGAGATCGCGCAGGTTCACCGGAATGGTCGAGGTGCGATGCGGTCCGACCGGCATCGCGTCCTTCGAGTACGGGCCGCGCAGCTTGCCCAGGCGCATGTAGATGGGCATCTGGCCGCCCTCGAACCCTGGGCGCATCTTGTGGGAGCCCGCGCGCGCCTTCTGGCCTTTGATGCCGCGTCCGGAGTAACGGCCCTTGCCCGAGGCCAGGCCGCGGCCGACGCGCTTGCGCGCGCGCCGCTTCTGGGCGGGCTTGAGCGTGGAAAGGTTGAGTTCTTCCTCGGGCGGCATCGGCTAGCTCTCGTCGACGCGGACGAGGTGTCGGACCTTCC
>DASXRO010000246.1:0-5866 GCA_036506555.1 Gaiellaceae bacterium | reverse complement strand
GGGCCGTAGCGCCGCTCCGGTGTAGCCACTCCGCCTCCCTTCCCCCCGGGCGCGGCCCGGGCTCGTGTCTGTCCGACCGCCCTGCTACCCGAAGTTGGTGCAGAGCAATCGTAACGAGCGCAACAGGTCCTCCCTGGACCCGGTGCGGATCGAGCGCCGCGTCCTCGCGCGGCGCCGCCTCCGGCGGCAGCGTATAGCGGTCGGGCTCGGGGCGCTCGCCGCCGGATCGCTCCTTCTCGCCGTCGTCACCGGCCTGAGCAGCCCGCTCGCCGGTCACGCTGCGCTCGCGCCAAACAAGCAGGGCGCGCCGGAGCCGAGCGCCTCCGTCGAGCAGACGTTCGACATCGTCGCGAGCGGCGACCTCCTCATCCACGCGCCCGTCTGGCAGCGGGCCGCCGCCCTCGGGCACGGCCGCTACGACTTTCGGCCCCTGCTCGCGCGTGTACGCCCCATCGTCGCCGACGCCGCGCTCGCCATCTGCCACGTCGAGACACCCATGGGCGCCGGGCCGACTTCCGGCTACCCGGTGTTCAACAGCCCGCGCGAGCTGGCCGCTGCGATCAGATGGACGGGCTGGGACGTCTGCTCGACCGCGTCGAACCATTCAGCCGACAGGGGACAGACCGGCATCGCGGCGACGTTGCGCGCCCTCGACGCAGCCCACGTTCGCCATACGGGCAGCTTCCGCTCGCGCACCGAGTCGCGGCGGATCACGATCCTCCCCGTCCGCGGCCTGCGCATCGCCCTCCTCTCCTACACCTACGGCACGAACGGCATCCCGCTCCCGCATCGGTGGTCCGTGAACCTGATCTCGACGACCAAGGTGATCGCCGACGCCCGCCGTGCGCGCCGCCTCGGCGCGAACCTGGTCGTCGCCAACTTCCACTGGGGCAACGAGTACGTCCACGAGCCCAACACACAGCAGCGCGATCTCGCCCGCTACCTGCTCCGGCATCGCGTTGTCGACGTGATCGTCGGCCAGCACGTGCACGTCGTGCAGCCGATCAGGCGTATGGGCGGGCGTTTCGTCGTCTTCGGCGAAGGCAACCTGCTCTCCAACCAAACGGCCGCCTGCTGCCCGGCCGAGTCGCAGGACGGGCTCATTGCGGTCATCCACGTCCGCGCGGTCGGGCCGCGCGCCGTCGTCACGGGCGTCGACTACGTCCCCACATACGTCGAGCACCCGAGCCTCGTCGTCCAGCCGGTGGGCGCAAGGCTCGCCCAGCTCGTCCGGCAGGGCGCCGGCCGCACCGCGCTCGCGCGTGCCCTCCGGGCCTCGTACCTGCGAACGGTTCGCTACGTGGGCCGGAGCCCGCTTATCTCGCCGCTGCCGCGCCGAGTGGGCTAAGGAGCTCGCTCCACGATGAGAGCTGTGCCCCCGGACGACGCTAGCCGGCGCGAGGCGGCGTCCTCAGTCGCAACGCTAACGCGTCAATCAATGACGTTACGAGCGCTCCTTGCGTCCTAGCCTCGCATCCTCCTAGCGCCCCCCGGCGGCGAGCCCCATCCTGGAACGAACTCCTAGCTGCTCGCCGAAGCGGGCGCGCTTCACGAACTGGCCCTCGCCCGGCCGGCCGAGGAACTCGTCCCCGTCGACGATCACCTTGCCGCGCAGGAGAACGGTCTCCGGCGCCCCCGTGACCTCGGTGCCCTCGTAGAGGCTGTAGTCGCACTTCGAGTGGTGGCGGGACGCTGAGATCGTCACCTTCTTCCCTGGGTCGAACACGACGAGGTCGGCGTCGGACCCCGCCGCGATCGTCCCCTTGCGCGGGTAGAGGCCGAAGTACTTCGCCGGATTCGTGGAGAGGAGCTCGACCATGCGGTTCAGGGAGATCCGCCCGGGGCGCACGCCGAACTCGTGGATCATCTGCAGGCGGTTCTCGAGCCCGGGGCCGCCGTTCGGGATCTTGGAGAAATCCTCCTTGCCGAGCGTCTTCTGCCCATCCCACAGGAAGGCGCAGTGGTCGGTCGAGATCACCGAGAGGACGTCGCTCTCGACCGCCTCCCAGAGGTGCTCCTGGTTCTCCTTCGGGCGCGGCGGCGGGGTGTAGACATACTTGGCCCCCTCGAAGTTCGGCCGCTCGAGGAAGGTGTAGTCGATGAAGAAGTACTGCGTGCAGGTCTCGCCCCAAACGTCCCAGCCCTTCTCGCGCGCCACGGCGATCGGATCGAGCGCCTCCTTGCACGACACATGGACGACGTAGAGGCGGCAGCCGGCCACGCGGGAGAGCTGGATCGCGCGGTTGGTCGCCTCGCCCTCGGTCTCCGGCGGACGCGTGAGTGCGTGGTACTTCGGCTCTGTCTTTCCCTCGGCGAGCGCCTGCTTCACGAGGACGTCGATCGAGTCCCCGTGCTCGGCATGCACCATCACGAGCGCCCCGGTGTCGGCGGCCACCTGCATGACCCGGAAGAGCGTCTCGTCGTCCACCATGATCGCGCCCTTGTAGGCCATGAAGAGCTTGTAGCTCGTGATCCCCTGGTCGGGCAGGGTCGCGAGCTCCTCGAGCGTCCCGCCGTCCTTCAGGTCGGTGACCGCGATGTGGAAGCCGTTGTCGATCACCGCCTTGCCTTCGCGCTTGCTGTGCCACTCCTCCAGGGCCCCGGTGAAGGTCATCCCCTTCGGCTGGATGACGAAGTCGACGTGGCAGGTCGTCCCGCCGAAGGCCGCCGACGTCTGCCCGGATTCGAAGTCGTCGATCGTGATCGTGCCGCCGAAGGGCATGTCGAGATGCGTGTGCGGGTCGACTCCGCCCGGCAGCACGTACTTGCCGGCTGCGTCGATCACCCTGTCGGCGTGGACGTCGAGGTTCTGGCCGATCTGGGAAACGGTCTCGTCCTCCACGAAGACGTCCGCAACGCGGTCCTCGTCGGCCGTGACGACCCGCCCGCCCTTGATGAGCACGGACATGTGAGGCCTATCTACCACATCCCCGGCCGAGGTGGGTCAGCGCTTTGCAGAGAACGTCCGTATTCAGGTCGAACCAGCCGGCCAGCGCATCGGGAACCGGAGGATCGAGCCCGCCCTGGACAGCGCGGAGCGCTCTCCCCGTGGCTGCCAGCACCGCGGCAGGATCGGCGAACTCTCCATGCACTTCGACGATGAGCCAACGCGGGAACCGCCGTATGACGGAGTCCGGCAGTGAAGAAATCTCGACCCGGGTGGTGCCGACCGGCACGGCGACGAAGACTCGAGCGACCGGGTAGTCCGCCCCTCCGAGCGCGTCGATGATCGGGCCTGTCTGCCCCCGGGGGAGCGCGATCGCCTTCCCCGCCTCCGGGAGCGCCGCGAGGAAGACCGACGAATAGGGATAGAGGATGTCATTGACCTCGATTCGCTCGCGCAGCCAGGCGGAGGGTGGGGCAAGCGCCTCCTCGGTGCCCAGCTTCGCCGTGTAGGTGATGGAGCGCGGGTCGTGGATCCCCTGGGGCGAAACGGCCGCGAGCACGGCCACCGCGACCACCGCGAGCGCCCGCATCGGAAGGCGTGAGACCGCGTAGCCGATGAAGGCGGCCCAGAAGGGCAGCGCGAAGATGAGGTGCCGCGGGGAGAGATCGGGCGAGCGGCCCGTGTGCACGAGGGTCGAGAGGACGGGCGGCAGCGCGAAGGCGACGAGGCCCCACGCGACGAACGCAGGCTGCCTGCGGGCGAGCAGGAGGATGCCAGCGCCGGCGAGTGCCAGGAAGACGACGAGCGTCCAGCCGCTACCGCCCGCAAAGCCGCGGACGGCGTCTGTCAGCTGGTTGCGCGCCTCAGCGCGAGTGGCGAGCTGGTTCGTCGAGGCCGAACCGACGTCGAAGCGGTTCGCCAGGCGCAGATCGGCAACGGCGAACGGGATGAGGGCGAGCCCGATCCCGGCGACCGGGAGCGCCGTGCGCAGCGGCCGTCCGCGCCAGAGCGCGAGCGCGACGAAAGCCTCGAGAGCGACGACGATTCCTCCATACGGGTGCACCGCGGGGAGCAGCCAGGCGGCCGCGGCCGCGGCGGCCGCAGCGGGGGGGGTGCGCAGGTCGAGGGCCCGCACGAACAGATCCGCAGCGAGCGCCGCTGCGAACGCAAAGAGCGCGTACATGCGCCCGAAGCTCCCGTACACGGCGAGCATCCCCGAGCCCGCCGCGACGGCGGCGGTCGCGATCCCCGCCACCTGGCCGCCGAGCCGTCGCCCGAGGTCGTAGCAGAGGGGCACCGTCGCGACCGCGAAGACGACCGAGAGCCAGCGAAGCGCAGTCGCCGAGGAGTCGAAGACGAAGGCCTGATGGACGAGGAGGAAGTGGAGCGGCGCTCCGCCCCGGTCCCAGAGCGTCGTGACGACGATCTCGGGGAGGGAGCGCGCACCGATGAGCCCGGCGACCGCCTCGTCCTCGAAGAGAGGCTTCCCGTGGATGTCGGGCACGAGGCGCGCGAGCAGGAACGCCGCTGCGCCGGCCACGGCCGCACCCGCAACCCAGTCCGGCCTACGAGGGCTTGACGAAACATCATCTGTGCCGCCGGAGGCGCGCCGCTCGCCCCACGCATCCGCGTTCAGAGTGACGAGTCGCCCCCGTATCTGGAATCGATACGAGGGCTCCCTGCGTCCTGGCCTCGGAACGAGCAGGGCGTCCCGGCGACGAGTGACGTTCCGCCAAACCCTCCTAGCTCTCGACCGGAGAAAACGTACCGGCCCGGTATACGCGGCCGGGAAGTGGGCGGCCCAGGATTCCTTCGAGCCACTCGGCGACGCCGATGAGCGCGTCCAGATCGATGCCCGTCTCCACTCCTTCACCGTGCAGCAAGTAGACAAGATCCTCAGTCGCGACGTTGCCGGTGGCGCGCGGGGCGAACGGGCACCCACCCACTCCGCCGACGGACGATTCGAAGGCCGACGCGCCCGCCTCGAGCGCAGCGTAGGCGTTGGCGACGCCGGTGTTCCGCGTGTCGTGGAAATGGACCCCGACTCGCGGCAGGAGCTGCGCTCCGCCCCCGACGAGCTCGCGCACCTGATGGGGCACTCCGACCCCGATCGTGTCCGCGAAGACGACCTCCTCTGCTCCTGCCTCGACCAGCCGCTCGGCCAGGCGCAGCACGGCGGCCGGGTCGACCTCGCCCTCGAAGGGGCAGCCGAAGGCGACGGAGATGGACGCGCTCACGGGCCGGTCGCTGTCGATCCGTGCCAGCTCCTCGACCGACGCGTCCACCGACCTGTTCGCGTTCTTCTGGTTGAAGGTCTCGGTCGCGGCAAGCGTGAAGTGGAGCTCGTCCAGCCCCGTGGCCGCAAAGCGCTCGTAGCCCTTCTCGTTGAGGACGAGACCGGCGTAGGCAACGCCGATCCGCCGCTGGATCGCGGCGACGACCTCCTCCGCTCCGGCCATCTGCGGAACCCGGTCGGCGCTGACGAAGCTGACCGCCTCCACCTTTGGGAGGCCGGCGGCCGCAAGACGGTTGACGAGCTCGGCACGCGTTGCAGGCTCGAGCGTGGCGGCCTCGTTCTGAAGGCCGTCGCGCGGACCGACATCGCAGATGGTCGCGCTCGCTGCCATGATCCTCGCCCGTGAGCGTACCGTTCCTCACGGCAGCCAACGTCCACGCCGCCGTCGACCCGGCCGGGGCCTTCGAGGCGGTCAGGACGGCGTTCCTCGAGCACGCCCGCGGGGAGTGGTTCATGCCCGCGAAGGTGTACGTCCCCGCTCCGCCGGACGGCGACTTTCGTGCCATGCCGGCCTCGGGCGCAGGCCACGCAGTCCTCAAGTGGGTGACCTCCTTCCCTCGCAACCCCGAACGCGGGCTTCCGACCGTGGCGGGCGTCGTCCTGCTCTCGGACGCCTCCACCGGCGAGCTCCGTGCTCTCCTCGACGCGGGCGCCGTCACCGCCCTACGAACCGGCGCCGCCGC
>DASXRO010000245.1:0-4246 GCA_036506555.1 Gaiellaceae bacterium | reverse complement strand
CGACTACGCCGAGAAGAAGACGAAGCGCATCCTCGCCGTCACGAACGTGATCAAGTACATCTTCCTGCTCGGCAGCGTCATCCTCCTGGCCGCGTCGACGATCCTGATAGCGAACACGATTCGCCTCTCGATCTTCTCGCGCAGGCGTGAGATCGAGGTGATGAAGCTCGTCGGCGCCTCGAACTGGTTCGTACGAGGGCCCTTCATGCTCGAGGGCGTCATCTGCGGTCTCATAGGCGCGATAGTCGCCGTCGTCCTACTCGTGCTCGCGAAAGAGCTCGCGCTGCCGGTCATCGAGGGGCGCAGCTCGACGTTCAGCGAGTCCGACGTCCATGCGCTCAGCTTCCCGGTCACGGCTCTGATCCTGGTGGTCGTCAGCCTCATGGTCGGGGCCGCCGGCTCGGGGATCACGATCCGCCGCTTCCTCCGCGTCTGAGAAGTCCCACCTCTCTCTATACTCAGCCGGCGGCACATGAGACGTAGACGCGCGGCCGGGATAGCCCTCGTCCTCCTCCTTCTCGCGGCCGCATACGCCGTGGGACTGCTGCTGACCACGCGGTCGCCGGCGCTCCTGATCCACCCGGCGGCTCGCAGCCCTCAAAGCGGACATCCGCGGCTCGCGATCGAGGAGGTCCGGGAGGCCCTCGCCGACTCCTACTACCGGCCAATCGGGCGCGACGTCCTCGGCGAGACGACGATCCCGTCGCTGATCCGAGAGCTCGGCGATCCGAACACCGACTACCTGACGTCCGCCGAGTACTCGTCCCTCAAGAACCGGACGTCCCGCAGCTATTCGGGGGTCGGGCTGACGGTCGAGCCGGCTCGCGCCGGCCTGCTCGTGACCTCTGCGATCAGGGGCCCGGCCCGTAAGGCCGGCGTTCGGCGCGGAGACATCATCGTCCGCATCGACGGTCACCCGGCGGGGAAGCTCACCTTCGACCAGTCGCTCAACCTCATCAAGGGCGAGAAGGGCACGGTCGTGCACCTGCTCGTGCGCCGCCCGCACGGGGGGCGCAGGCGCTTCACGGTCGTCCGCCAGGAGATCGCGGTGCCGTCGCTGCGCTCGCGCATCGTGCGCTTTCACAAAAAGAAGCTCGGCTACATCCGGCTCCTCTCCTTCCCGGACTCGACAGCCGACCGGCTGAACGACGCGACCGCCGCACTCGTCCGGCGCGGAGCAGGGGGCATCGTTCTCGACCTCCGCGACAACCCCGGCGGTCTCCTCGCCCAGGCCGTACGCGCCGTCTCAGTCTTCATTGAGGACGGCGTGGTGTGCACGATCTCCGGCCTGCACCAGGACGAGACCGTCTACGAGGTCACGGGGGGAGCCACATATCCCCGCCTGCCGCTTGTCGTCCTCGTCAACCGCGGGAGCGCGAGCGCCGCCGAGATCGTCGCGGCGGCCCTCCAGGATCACTCGAGAGCGCTCGTCGTGGGCCTGCGCACGTACGGAAAGGCCTCCGTCCAGTCGATTCGGCCCCTCTCCAACGGGACCGCGCTCAAGCTCACCACGGCGATGTACCGGACGCCGGCCGGGCGAGACCTGACCGGTAGGGGCGTGCGGCCAAAGGTCCGTGTCGGCGACGACCCGCTGACACCGCAGGACGAGGTGCTGCGCGCCGCCGAGCGCGTCCTCCTCGAGCAGATCGCAGCCGCCTAGGTGGAACTGCTCGTCGCCGAGCTCGCCCGCCGCGGCAAGCTCCTCGTCGGCGACCCGTTCTTCGAGGGAGGCACGCCTGTCCTTGTCGACAGGAAGGGCGTCGGCGAGGCCGATGTCGGCGATCTGGTGGTGGTTCGACTCGGACGCGGACGCGCCCGAGTCGAAAGGGTGCTGGGGCCCGCGGACCACATCGAACCGGTGCTCGAAGGACTGCTCTGGGAGGAAGGGGTACGACGAGAGCCGCCGCCCCTCCCCGAAGAACCGACAACCGACGAGCCGGAGCGGGTCGACCTCCGCGATCTCGTCGCGTTCACGATCGACCCGGAGGACGCCAAGGACTTCGACGACGCGCTCAGCTTCAGCGCGGAAGGAGAGGGCCTGCGCGCATGGGTGCACATCGCTGACGTCTCCAGCTTCGTCCCGGCCGGCTCGCCGCTCGACCGCGATGCCGCCGACCGCGCCTTCTCCGTCTACGTTCCCGGGCGGGTCGAGCCGATGCTGCCCGAGCGGCTCTCGGCCGACCTCTGCAGCCTGCGACCGCACCAGGACCGCCGCTGCGTCACCGTCGAAGTGCCTTTCGGGCCCGGGCTCGAGCCCGGCGAGCCGCGTTTCTACCGGAGTCTCATCCGCAGTCGCGAACGCTTGACCTACTCCCACGCCGAAGCGATCCTCGCGGGCCGCGAGCGGGCGGGCGAGGAGCTGACCGAGGCGCTGAGCCTCGCGGAAAGGCTCGCCCTGGAGCTGCGCCGGCGCCGGTATCGCCGCGGCGCCCTCAGGATCGAGACCGGCGAGGTCTCCTTCGCCTTCGACGGGAAGGGCGGCGTCGAGCGCGCGTGGATCGAGAGCGAGCCACACGCGCACGCTCTCGTCGAGGAGCTGATGATCCTCGCAAACGAAGCGGTTGCAGGCCTCCTGGCCGGACGCCGCCGCGAGTCCCTCTACCGCGTCCACGAGCGCCCCGATCCGCAGGCGGTCGAGCTCCTCGTCGCCAAGCTCGCAGCGCTCGAGGTGCCCACACCGCCCGCGCCCGAGCGGCTCACGCCTGCGGACGCAGCCCGTCTGGCCGCGCGCGTGAGCGCCCGCGTGGCCGAGTACACGGCTCAATCCGGCCGGGGCAAGGAGGCCTTTCCGGCTCTCGTTCTCCGCTCCCTCAAACAGGCCCGCTACGACCCCCGCAACCTTGGGCACTCGGGCCTGGCCAGCCGCGCCTACTGCCACTTCACCTCGCCGATCCGTCGGTATCCGGACCTCGTCGTCCACCGTGTCCTGTTGCGCGAGCTGGGGCTCGCGGACGACCCGCCGCCGGACGAGCTCGAGGACCTCGCCGAATGGACCTCCGGAAAGGAGCGGGAAGCGGCGCAGCTCGAGTATCGGGCGGACGAGCTTTGCCTCGCTTGGCTGCTCGAACGCCGGCTCTTCGACACCGGCTGGGAGGCTCCCTTCGAGGGCGAGATCGTCGGCGCGATCGGCTCGGGCATCTTCGTGCGGTTCGACGGTGTCTTCGAGGGCTACGTGCCTGCGCGTCGGCTGCCCGGCGACTACTTCGAGCTCGACCCGCTGGGCACCGCGCTCGTCGGCCGCCGCTCGGGGCGCGCCTATCGGCTGGGAGACGGGATCGCGGTCCGCGTCGAGCGCATTCGCCGGCATGAAGGAAAGGTCGAGCTCGACGTAGTGGACTGAATCCTCTCAGCTGGAGTCCGTTGAGCGCCCGCTCGGACCGGTCGAAAGAAAACCTCGCTCTTTGCGACAAACGACCGCGACGCTCCCCTTGCGTCAGAGAGCAGTCCCTCGTAATGTCCTCCCTGCGCCGAGCACGGGGCGCGAGTAGGACGAAGCTTCACCGGTAGGCGGTAGGCGGAAGCCGAAGGTCCGTCGGAGGAGTGGACGAAAGCGACACCCGGCTCGGCGAGTTTTTGGTCCAATCCCTGACGTGGCGGGCGGGACCAAGCTCATCGCAGAAAACAGGCGCGCGCGCCACGACTACCACCTGCTCGAGCGCCTCGAGGCCGGCCTCGTCCTGACGGGCACCGAGGTGAAGTCCCTGCGCGAGGGCCGTGCGAGCCTCCAGCGCGCCTTCGCGGACGTGCGCGGGAACGAGGTCTGGCTCGTCGGCGCCCACATCCCCGAGTACGCGCAGGGGAACATCGCCAACCACGATCCTGACCGCGAGCGCAAGCTCCTCCTCCACCGGCGCGAGATCGACTCCCTCCTCGGCAAGGTCCGTGAGAAGGGGCTCACGCTCGTCCCGACGCGTCTCTATTTCAAGGACGGACGAGTGAAGGTCGAGATCGCCGTCGCACGGGGCAAGGAGCAGCGCGACAAGCGCCGCGACCTGGCCGAGCGGGACGCGCGCCGACAGATCGACCGGGCCATGAAGGAGCGGCGGCTATAATTTGCGGCCTGGGGGCGACCTGGTCTCGACGTGGTCGGTTCTCCGGAAGAGCTGCAAGCCGAGGTCCCCGGTAGGCCTCGTAAAACAACCGGGAACAATGCAAGTGCGGATAACAAACTCGCACTCGCTGCCTAACTTCGGTTAGCTAGCGCGTCGCTCCGGTCTCGGCCCGTGGATCGGAATCCGGCGTCAAC
>DASXRO010000244.1:0-13326 GCA_036506555.1 Gaiellaceae bacterium | reverse complement strand
GACGACGCGCTCCGCCCGTTCGGGCGTCTCTAGCTCGACAGCTACTAGCAAACCACGGCCGCGCACTGCTCCGATCTGAAAGTCCTGCGCTGCGGCTCGCAGCTCCTCCCCCACCCTCTTCGCATTCTCGATCAGGCGCTCATCCTCGATTACGTCCAGCACCGCAAGCGCTGCCCGCGCGGCGACCGGGTTCCCGCCGAAGGTGCTGAAGACCTCCGTCTCCGCCTTGAGGCGGTCGAAGAGCTCCTGCCGCGCGATGACAGCTGCGACTGGATAGCCGTTCCCCATCGGCTTCCCGAGTGTGACGACATCCGGCGCGATTCGGTACTGCGCGAACGACCACAGGTGCTCCCCGCTCCGCCCGTGGCCTGCCTGCACCTCGTCGGCGACGACGAGGCCGCCCGCGGCGCGCGTCGCATCCGCGATCGCGTGTACCTCGTCCGGAGAAGGTGTCCAGATGCCGTCGCTCGTGAAGCCGCAGTCGAGGTAGGTCGCGGCGAGGCCGAGGCCGCGCTCGTCCAGCCGCTCGACGGCGCCGGCCATGTCCACCTCGCGCCCCGACCCGGGCGGAGCGATCGTCTCGACGTGCTCGGGCCGATAACCCTCAGGCCATTCCTCCGGCGACAGATCGACGATCGCAGTCGTCACGCCGTGGTAGGAGTTCTCGGTGACGATCGCGCCGGAGTGGCCGGTGGCGGCGGTCGTGAGGCGCCAGGCGAGGTCGTTCGCCTCGCTCCCCGAGTTGACGAGCATGACAGCGTCGAGCCCGGTCCCGGGCGGCATCGTCGCGACCAGGCGCTCCGCCAGCTCGACGAGGGGCTCGTACAGGTAGCGCGAGTTCGTGTTCAGGGCGCGCGTCTGCCGGACGACCGCCTCGGTCACGCGCGGATGGCAGTGCCCGACGACGGGGACGTTGTTGTAGGCGTCGAGGAGCCGACGGCCGTCGGCCTCGTAGAGCCAGACGCCCTGGCCGCGAACCACACGGACAGGGTCGCGGTACCAAAGCCCCGTGAGCGCGGAGCCGAGTGCGGCCGAGCGCCGGCGCACCAGCTCGTCTGTAGGGACGAGCGGCTGCCGCGCGCCCAGCTCCCAAGCCACTGTGTCGAAGCCGAGCGCGTCGAACTGTTCGAGCAGGCCCCATGACTCGACGTCCCACGCTTGGATGTACTCGGCGTTCTCGGGATAGCGCTCCACGCGCCAGGCGCTGATCGTGACGAGGGCTGCCAGCCGCGCGGAGACGAGGTCTCCGAGGAGGTCGAGCTCCTCCTCCTCGAGGGGAATCCGAGCCCGGTAGCCGTCGATCGCGATCCGCGCGGTGCGGAAGGGCTCCTCGCCCCCCACGCGGAGGATCGAGCAGAGGTCGATGGCCAGATCCCCCGCCCGCGTGCCGAAGCTCAGGTCGCCGAAGTCGGTGATCCCGGAGACGCGTCCGCGCTCGTCGACCAAGACGTTGTCGAGCGTGAAGTCGCCGTGCACGATCTGCGCGGGGAGGTAGTCCCAGCGCGGGAGGACGCGCTCCGCGTAGCGGTCGAGGACACGCTCGACGATCTGCCGCCGGCCGGCGTCGTGAATGGAGGCGGCGAGCGGACGGAGGCGCGCAGCCTGCCCCGGGTTCCAGAGGAGGTCACGCCCGGCCGCGGGATGGAAGAACCCGCGCAGCGCGAGGGTGAGGCGCGCGTTCGTGGCCGCGAAGGCGAAGACGGCTTCGTCGTCGAGGTCACGCGCACCGGAGCGGCCGTGCATGCGCTCGAAGAGGCGGATGAAGTGGCCCTTGTAGGTACCGGAGCCCCGCAGGCGCGCGATCGGCAGCTCTGGGTCGACCCGCTCGATGTGACGGAGCGCGTTCGCCTCGAGGTCGAGGATCGCCGGATCCTCGCCCGTGTTCGAGATCTTGAGGATGCCCCCCGCGCCGCCGCCCTCGATGAGGAACGTCTGGTCGCGCTCGCTGCCGAGGTCGACGGCCTCGCCGCGCAGGCCGAAGAGCTCGGCCGCGATCGCCGCCACCTCCTCTGCGGAAAACCGCGGTGGCGTCGATTCAAGAACGTTCAGGGACTCGGTTGCGACCACGCGCTGATCCTACGCGGATCGTTGCGAGCCTTCGCGGAGCTCGAAGACGCCCTCAGTGGCCAGGAGCTTTCCGTCGCGGAGCCGCTTGGCGATGACCGCGCAGAGCTGCGCACGCGCCGCGTCCGTCTCGCCGCTCCCCGGATCCTCCCCTTGGTGGCGCCTGTAGGCGCCGGCGAGGAACCCGATCTGAATGACGTCGCCCTTCGTCGCGCGAATGGCCCCCTTGGCCTCGGCGAGCGTCAGCGAGACCTTTATGGGAAGCTCTCCGCCGGGAGCGCCCGACGGCGGCTCGGGGACGACCGCCGGCTCGGACTCGGGCCTCGGCGGCGCCTCGACCGCGGCTTTTTCCGGCTCGGGCTCGCGGCGCAAGCGCCGGGGCCACAGTCGCAGCTTCATCTGCTCGGTCTACCCTGCGCCACGCCCGATTCCTCCTGAAATGCTACGCGGAGGAGTCGCCGACCGGCTTGTGCTGGCGGCCTCGCCCATCCCCGCTAGGACTAGGTCGGCCAGCGTTCAGGCGTTGTGCCGACGGGGGTCATGGAATGCGGCTTCCTCGCGGAAGGTGCGCCTCTCAACTACCGCGAAGCGCCCGTTTCCCTGAATGGTCGCTTCGCCGATTCCATCCTCGTGACCGGGAACCATGACGAAGCGGTGCGGCGACCCGCGCACTGCCTCGTATTCCTCCAGGTCGAGCCGGATGGTCTCGAGGCACGCCTCGTCTCCACATTCGCACAGGAACTCCCCCTCCTCACCCGCCGTGAGCAGAGGCGCGACCACCTCACGCACGCGTTCATTGACTTCTCGAAAAAGGATCTGGTTGCGGCTCTCCTGCTTCAAGCCGACATCCGACGTTGTCCGGACCTTTCTTCGCATCGATCTAGCTGTTAGCGTGTGGACTCGACAGACTGACGCCAAGAAAGTTACGACAAAGATGTCGTCTATGTCAAGTGGCCAGGATGAAAAGCCCTGGCGCTTCGTCACAAGCCACACACAGGTACTTCTCAGCATCGCTCGCAATCCCGAGATCAGGATCCGCGATGTTGCCGATTTGACTGGGATCACGGAGCGGGCGGCACAGCGAATCATCGCCGACCTCGTCGAGGCGGGGTACGTACAGCGCACACGCGTCGGTAGACGCAATCAGTACGTCGTCAGGACTGACCTCAAGATGCGGCACCCATTGCAGCAAACGCACGAAATCGGAGAGTTGCTCGATCTCCTGCTCGACCGGACTGAATCGGCCGGGGCCTCGGACGACTCTGGTTGACCAAGCGACGCGCTCAGAGCGCCGACGCCGCCTCGTAAGCAGAGCCGTCAAGCCAGGACGAAGAGCTAGCGAGTTAACCCGATCCTGCGCGGCGAGAGGGAGGACAATGCCGCGCATGGCGCTTCTCGATTGGGACGAAGTGTCTTGGGAGGACTTCGTCGCGGGGCTCGAGGGTTACCGTGACCACTTCACGCGCAAAGGTGACGGCGAGCGCGCGTACGCCGGGCTCCTCGATGGCATCCACGGTGAGCCGCTGGCAACGTTGCCCGAACGCGCCGCCGACATCGTGCGCCTCCTGAACAAGTGGGCGTGCCGTCTTTCCACTGCCCGCACGCCGGGCGCGCTCGAGGCATGGCTCCGAGATCACCTCGCCGCGCTGGCGGAAGTCGAATCGCTGACGATCACCAACCCTCGTGTGCTCGAGCACACCGAGGAGCTCGCCAACCTGCACGACGACCTCATCGCCGAAATGCGCGCGAACGGCGTGAACAACATGGCCGATGCGGCCGCCTCCAAGGCCCTGCACCTGCTCGGCCCTCGTCTCTTCGTCATGTGGGACAGGGAGATCCGGCGCTCTGCTCCGGAGGGGTACGGCGCCTACCTCCTGCAGATGCACGGTCTGGCGCTCCGCCTCGCTGAGGAGGCACCGGCCGAAGACGTCGAGGCCTACCTCCAAGAGCATCTCGGCTACGAGACGAGAAAGACGCTCGCCAAGTACCTCGACGAGTACAACTGGTTCGAGGCCGTCGGCCGCGCCCAGCTCGCCGCACGGAGCCGGTAAGAACGGGCTTGACCTAGGCGGACGAGTCGCCCGGCTCATCGTCAGGCGCCTCGCGGAGCTCGAAGACGCCGTCAGGCGCCAGGAGCTTTCGGTCGCGGAGACGCTTGGCGATGACCTCGCAGAGCTGCGCACGCGCCGCGGCCGTCTCGCCACTCTTCGGATCCTCCTCTTGGTGGCGCTTGTAGTCGCCCGCCAGGAACCCGACCTGGATGACGTCGGCCTTTGCGGCGCGAATGGCCTCCTTCGCCTCGGCGAGCGTGAGAGAGAGCCTGGCGGGAACCTCTCCGTCAGGAGCGGGCAGCGCCGGCTCGGGCGCGGCCGACGGCTCGGGTTCGGGCTCGGGCGGCGCCTCGACGGCGACGTCTTCCGGCTCGGGCTCGGAGCGCGAGCGCCGCGGCCACAGTCGCAGCTTCATCTGATCGGTCTACCCTGCGTTAGGCCCGATTCCTCCAGAGTGCTACGCGGAGGCGTCGCCGTAGAGGTCGATCCCGTGCGGCTCCTGGATGATGTTGCCGCCGTCCACGACCAGCGACTGGCCGGTAACGTAGCTCGCTCCCTCGGAGGCGAGGAAGGCGACGAGCGCAGCGACCTCGTCGGGCGTGCCCGGGCGACCGACGGGCGTGTGGAGTGCGGCCTCGAGCTCGTCGGGCTCCGAGGAGGCGGTTGCGATCCAACCGGGCGCAACGGAATTGCACGTGACGCCGTCGCGGCCGTGCTCGATGGCGATCGTCCGCATCAACCCGTCCATCGCGGCCTTGGCGGTCGCGTACGCGGCGCTGCCGGGCGCGGTGACGAGCGGCCCCGTCACGGAGGAGACCATGACGATGCGCCCGTAGCCGCGCTCGGCCATTCCCAGGATCACAGCTTGCGTCGTGTGGAACGCCGTCATAAGCGTGACGTCGAGCTCCCGCCGCAGGTCCTCGGGCGCGAGGTCGCGGAAAGGCGCGCCGACCGGCTCGACGCCCGTCTGCACCATCCCGGCCGCGTTCACGAGGACATCGATCTGTCTGTGCGCGTTACGCGCGGCTTCGACGAGCGCGAACGCTTGCTTCCGATCGGTCAGGTCGGCGACGTGCGCCGAGATATCGGCGCCCTCAGCACGGAGCTCGTCAGCGCGCGTCTCGATGCGCTCCGTCGTCGCCGTGATCGCAACGCGCGCGCCGAGGCGAGCAAGCAGGCGCGCGCAGGCGAAGCCGATCCCCGACTCGCTGCCGCAGCCGGTGACAATGGCGGCGCGGCCGGCGAAGTCGAAAGGGCTACGGACCATGTGCACGGCCGGCGATGCTACCCGCGCACGGAAAGGGCCTTGGGACGGACGTGAGCCGGGCGACTGATGGCTAGCTGACGGCGACCTCGGCTGCGGCCGGGCGGACGACGATCACTTCGACCGGTTCCATCCGTCCACGGATCTCCACCGTGCGTCGCTCGAGGCTGTCCGAGCCCGCGGCCTCGGCCGCTGCCACGCTGACGATCACCTCGCCTGCACCCGCAGCCGATGCGAGTCGCGCGGTCGTGTTGACGACATCGCCGAGCGCCGTGAAGTCCTCGATCGTGCCGGCAGGCCCGGTCGCTCCGACGAACGCCTCGCCCGTGTGGACGGCCGTTCCCACCGGGATTGGCCCTGATGGCGTGGCGTTTGCGCGTGCCGCCCGCTCGGCCAGGTCGACCGCGGCTGCGACCGCGGCTGCCGCATGGTTCGGCCCGCTGATCCCCCCGAAGAAGAGCGCAATGACCTCATCGCCCACGATCTTGTCGATGAGGCCGTCATGAGCAAGGATCGAGTCGGAGGCCAGTCGATAGAAATGATCCAGGAAGGCGTGAAACTCGCTCGGGCGCATACGTTCGCCCATCGCCGTCGAGCCACGCACATCGGAGAACAGCAGCGTGACCGGGATTTCGACCCCGCTCATGCCTCGCTTGCGAAGCTCGCTTAAGCATTTCGTGCACAGAGCTGGATTGCCGGGGGAGCGCCCGAACCCCGCGGGCCTCAAGACGAGGCCACCGATCCCGGCGAACGGCGCCGAACACAGCTTGCAGCGCGGAGGGGACGGGAGTCGTCGGAACGTTCGCCGCCGGCTGGCCAGGCGCTGACTCTCCCCGGTCAAGACGGAGCGGACCTCTTCAAGGGTCATTGCTCTGGTATCGGCCATGCGCCCAATCTACGCCGGGACCGGACAGCGGCGCGTAACTGTCGAGGTTGGGCGGCACCCCTCTGAGAGGCGCGATGGATTCCACGCTGAGGAGAAGCCCGGCCGTTCCGGAGTGAGCCCGGCATTAGCGCTCACGCGTTGCACGTGCGAGGCTTAACCACGCCGTCGAAGGGAGGCAGCAAATGCGCGTCGAATCGCGGGTGCTATCGGTTAGCTGGGTTCCGTCTGATGTCGTCACCGGCGCTTCGCGCCTGTCGTTCGTGCTTGCGCTTTCCGGTGCCGATGAGCCCCCGCCCGACGTCCTCGTGGACGCGGGACCTCTTCTTGCGGCTCGGCTCATCCGGCAGGCGAACGAGCTGCGCGCGTGGGTCGAATTCGACGACGCGGGCTATCCCGCGGCCTGGGACTACGCGGAGGCGCCGACAGTCGATCAGTCCGAGGGCCAATTCCCGGTACTTCGGCAGGATGCGCAGGTGAGCGAGCACGCGGTGCGTTTTGTCCAGACAGTTGGCGGGAGGCTGGGTAGTTCGGTGCCGCGCCGCGTCGCCGGAAGGCCGTTCGTTCGTGTTCAAGCGCCAGTTGCTTGGACGACGCTCGGGCTCACGATCGAACGCGATGGTCGCACGCGCGGCGAGATAGTCGGCGCAAGTCCGTTCCCTCGTCACTGGCTCTACGACGAAAAAGGAAGGCTTTCGGCGAAGTCAGCTGAAATGGACCTGCGGCGGTGGCTTGAGGGGTCAGACGCCCGCGAGACACCCTGGGGTGGCGAGGAGTCGCCGGAATTCGTTGCAGTTGCCGAGAGCGCGCTCGAACGGCAGGTCTCGCACCGGATCATGGGTGCGCGCCCTCGCGTCCGAAGCGTCAAGGCGGGCACGATGCTGACCGAGCAAGGAGATCGCGACGACACGATCTTCCTGATTCTCGACGGCATCCTTGATGTCGATGTGGGCGGCCAGACAGTCGCCGAGGTTGGTCCCGGCGCAGTTGTCGGCGAACGCGGGTCGGTCGAGGGCCGGCGTAGCGCGACGCTTCGCGCCCGCACCGACTGCCGCGTAGTCCGGCTCGCTCCGAGTTCGCTGACGCGCGAAGAGCGCGAGCAGCTGGCCGCGGCTCACCGGCGGGAAGAGGATTAGTCGATATGCGGCGGGCATTGCGTGCCTGACGAGCTGACCGCGGTCACGACGGCGATCTTGGCGGGATCCCGCGCGGAATCCGCGACGGCGAGCCCGTTCTACGCTTTGGCTCCGGATGCTCCTATGCAGTCGCCCCCTCCTTGACGGACGCCACGTAGCCCCGCACGTCGGCCGCCGGCTCCGAGTACGCCTCGCCAAGATTGTCCTCCATGCGCGCCATGTAGTCCTCGGCCCACTGCGGGACGTCGTAGTCGATGGCGCGCAGGAACTCGAGCGTCGCGGCGAAGCGGATGTCAGCAATCGAAGGGTGGTCGCCGCCGATGAACGGCTTCCCGGCGAGGAAGAAGGTGTTGTAGACCTCGAGCGGCTCCGCGAGGGCGGCCTCCGCGTCCTGCCGCGCCTTCTCCTTCATCTCCTCGTCGGCCTCCGACGTCGCCACCTCTCCGGGGTACTGCCCGAACGCGAGGATGGGATAGGTCGCGCGCGCGAGCAGGGGATAGACGGTGCCAATCAGGTAGAACATCGCGTTGTCGATCATCGCCCGCCGGCCCGGGTCGCTGGGGTAGAACTGCTCGAGGCCGTGCTTGTTGGAGAGGTAGGCCATGATCGCGCAGCTCTCCCCGAGCGCTCCCCGCGGTAGGCCTTCCTCCTCCAGCATCGGCGTCAGGTGCGCCGGGTACTTGGCGAGAAACTCGGGCGTCGTCGTCTGCCCCCAGACGTCGACCTCCTCGAAGTCCAGCCCGGCCGCCCGGACGAAGATGCGCACGGTCAGGTTGTTCACGCTCGGCTTGAGGATGTTCAGCGTGTTCGCAGTCATTGCTCCTCCTTCTCTCGCATCAGCGCTCGACAAGTTTCGACTTGTAGTCGCTTCGGCGCAAGGTCCCCCAGGGGACGAGCTCCACGCGCGTCTGCACCAGCAGCGTCTCGCGCAGCCGCGCGCGGATCGCCTGGGCGAGGCCGTCGTCGACGGACGCGTCACGCGCGAGCTCGACGGCCACGGGCAGGGGCGGATCCTGCTTGACCCCCGGGGACTGCGGCCTGACGACGACGTGGCCGCTCACCGCGGGAGCGAAGCGGCCCACGACCTCGCGCACGGCCGACGGGAAGACGTTCACGCCCCGGACGATGAGCATGTCGTCGGTGCGTCCCACGCAACGGATGCGCGGCGCGGTGCGGCCGCAGGGGCAAGGGGTCGTCCGGACCTCGACGTGGTCGCGCGTGCGGAAGCGGAGTAGTGGCGCAGCCCGGTGCCGCAGGTGCGTGAGCACGAGCTCGCCGCTCGCGCCGTCGTCCAGCGGGCGGGCGGCGCCCGTGTCCGGGTCGACGAGCTCGGCGTGCACGAAGCCGCGCGCCCCGAGGTGCATTCCAGTCTGCTCCTCGCACTCGCCCCAGAGCGACGCGCCGATGTCGCCAATCCCCATCGCCTCGGTGACCCTCGCGCCCCAGCCCGCGTCGAGTTTGGCCCGGAAGGCCGGCTCGCCGCCGCCGGGCTCGCCCGCCACGAGGACGCGCTCGACGCTGGACTCGGCAAGACCGGGCTCACGCTCGACGAGATAGGCCGCGTAGGAGGGCGTGAGCACGACGGCCTCCGGCCTGAGGAGCTCGACCGCCTTGAGGAGACGCTCGGTGTTCCCCGTCCCGACCGGGATGTGGCAGAGGCCGATGCGGTCGAAGGCGGCCAGCGCCGCGCCGGCGACGAACGGCCCCGCGTTGTAGGTCGAGACGATGCGCTGGCCGGCTCGCACGCCCGAGGCCGCGTAGCTCCGCGCCGAGCCGGTCACCCAGTTCTCGAGATCGCCGGCCGTCAGCGGGATGAAGCTCGGCGTCCCGGTGGTGCCGCTCGTCGAGTAGATCCGGACGATCTCGTCCGGTGACGCGCAGAGGTGCGCGCCGAACGGGTTCTCCGGCGTGACGCTCGCCCGCAGCTCCTCCTTCTCGGTCAGCGGGAGCTCCCAGATTTCGCCCAGCCCGCGGGTGTCGAACCCCGAGAGCTTCTCGCGGTAGAAGGGCGAGCGCTCGAGGAGATAGGCGAGCTGCTCGCGGAAGCTCTCGTCGTCGAGGGCGAGCTGCTCGTCCCAGGGCAGCCGCTCGGCGTCAGTCATGCCGGTACTCGACCGCCTCCTCCGCCTTCCCGGCCATGAGGAAGCCGAGCGGGATCTCCTGCTCCTCCGCCAGATGGGCGAGGAGGCCCGCTGTGCGCGCCAGGATCGGAACAGCCTCGACCGCGGCAGGCGGGAAGTCCAGGTCGAGCATGACGGCGGCGATCGCTATCGAGACGTTCATGGTCAGCGGCTTTCCCCACACCTCGGCGACCGCTTCACGCAGCGCCCGCGCGCGTGCGACGGCGGGCCCGGCGATGACGCGCTCGTCGGCGAGCTCGAGGATCCGCTCCGCGCGGGGGTCGACCGGCCGGTGAACGGGATGGCCGAACCCGGGCACCTTCTCGCCCGCGGCGTGGATGCGCCGTGCGGCCTCGAGCGGCTCCTCGTGGGACGCGAGCAGTCGCGCGCACTCAGCAGACGTCCCGACGATGACCGGCCCGACGCCGAGGATGCCCGCCGCGACCGCGCCCTGCAGCGCTTCGGGGTCGGCCGCCAGCGTCATGCGCGCGGCGACGTTGGTCGGCATCATCCCGTGCTCGGCGAGCGCGACGAGGACGAGATCGAGGAAGAAGCGCTGCTCGGCGGTCGGCTCACGGCCGGTGAGCAGGAAGTGGAAGTACTCGGTGAAGCTCAACCTGCCCATGAGATCGCCGGAGAGGTCGCGCCCGCGCACCTCGACCCGGTCCGGATAGGCCTGGCTGATGTGGCTGACGGGAGTCCCGGGCTTTCCGATCCGCATGCGCCCCGGAAGTCTGCACTGACGGCAATAGAAAGGCGACGAGCCCTAATTCAGGGCTCGTCCGCCGCTAGCGAATGTACGCCCGGAGCAGCCGGGCCGGCTAACCCGCGCCGCAGCCGAGAGCGTGGTCGACGTTCTCGACGACGTCGCCGACTCCACGTCCGTCCGGAGCCACGGCGAAGCCGCTCACGATGTCGCCGAGATTCCGCGCCTCCGGGAAACCGAACGCCGCCGGGTCCTGTCCGATCGCACGATTGAGGTGGCCGAAGTCCTCACACCCACCCTGGTGTCCGCCCTGATGGGCGAAGGCCGGCGCCACCCCGCCGAGGACCAATACGCCAGCCGCGCCGAGCCCGCCGAGAAGAAGTCGCAGCCGCATTGCCTACCTCCTCTCCCCCTATTCGATTACGTCAGGGCGTCGGTCATCACCTCGCAGAAGAGCTCGAAGTCGCTGTCGGCCTCCGGATGCGGTCCCTTGACGACGACGTCGGAGGAGATGAACTCACCGGTCTCGAGGTCGAACGTGTCGATGAAGGTGATCACGCCCGCGTCCAGCGTGAGAACCGGCCCCTGCGCCGTCTGAATCTTTTCCGGGAGGCCCTTGAAACTCGTCAGGAACGTGATCGTCCCCGCCTCCTCGTCGACGATGGCCGTGCCGGTGATCTGACCCGCGTTCGAGAGGACGACCGACTTGCCGTTCTCCGGGTTCGTGAACGTGACCATTACGGAGCTCGTGTCCTTGAAGCTGTCGTCCGCGTAGACGAAGAAATTGTCGGTTACGACGATCATCGCGTCGACGGGGATGCCGCAGACCTCATCCGAGAACGTGTCCGTAAAGTGGTCGTGGAACTGCTCGACCGGTTGCGCTGCGAGCGCGCCGGCCGGCAGGAGAACAAATGCCACGAACGCGGCCGCGAGCGCGTGACGTACGGGGAGCCTGCCCATGATGACTCCTTTCCTCGCTGAACGAGGTCGCCTTGAGGAGTAGCCGGCCGACCGTAACGCGCGGGAAGGCACGAAGCAAATGAGGCGAGCGCTCCAAGCGGAACGCCTCTCGTCAAGCGAGCGCGGCGCGGGCCCGTTCGACGTCTGCGGCGCCAACGACGAGGCGCGGCCCCGACGTCGTCAGGTAAAGGAAGTTGACGTTGACGCCTGCGTCGGCGATCCGGCGGAGGACTTCGCCGGCGGCGCCGGGCCGGTCCTCGACGTCCACGACGAGCACGTCGCCGTCCGTCCCACGTCACAGCCGCACTCCTCGAGGGCGCGGCGAGCGGCGTCGACGTCTTCCACCAGCACATGAAGGTAGCCCTCGATCTCGCAGCAGCCGTCGATGTTGACGCCCGCGCGCCCGATCGCCTGGCAGGCCTCCGCGCGCGTCCCCGGACGATCCTCCAGGAGCATCGCCACAAGGTTCTTGGCCATGCGCGGAACGCTATCGCGTCGGGGCGGCCGGCTCTCCCCGCAGGACGCGTGCCGCCGCCTCGACGGCCTCGATCATCGCTAGGTAGCCCGTGCAGCGGCAAAGGTTGCCGGCAAGCGCCTCGCGGATCTCGTCCTCGTCGGGATCCGGCCGGCGGCGGAGGAAGGCGTCGAGGGACATGAGAAAGCCCGGCGTGCAGAAGCCGCACTGGAGTGCGTGGGCATCCTGAAAAGCATGCTGGAGTGGATGGAGGTCGTCGCCGAGGGCGAGCGCCTCGACCGTGCGCACCGCGCGCCCATGCGCCTGCACGGCGAGCATGAGACACGAGCGCACCGGCTCCTCGTCGAGCTGGACGGTGCAGGCGCCGCAAACGCCGTGCTCGCAGCCGACGTTCGTCCCGGTGAGCCCCTCGGCGCGGATGAAGTCGGAGAGAAGGGTGCGCGGCTCGACCTCGCCCCGGTGGACGCGGCCGTTGATCGTGACGGCGATCGACTTCCTCATGCCGCCGCCCGCGCGCGTTCGGCGGCGATGGCGAGTGCGCGTCGCGTCAGCTCCGCGGCGAGCGCGCGGCGGTGAGCCCTCTGGGAGCCGGACGCGTCCAGCTCCCCTGCCGCGAGCTCGGCGGCCTCGGCGAGCTCGGCCTCGGCGAGTCGCGAGCCTGCCAGAGCCTCTTCGGCCGCAACTGCGCGCAGGGGTATCGGCGCCGCGGCCAGGAGCACGATCGAAGCGCGCGCGCAGGCGCCGTCCTCCGCGAGCGCCACGAGGACGGCCGCGCCACCGAGCGCGAAGTCTCCGTGGACGCGGGCGTGCTCGACGACTGCGGCACCGGCGCGCGGAGGAAGAGGCGGAACCGTGATCTCGACGAGGAGCTCGTCCGGCTCGAGAGCGGTGGTCAGGTGCGTGACGAAGAGCTCGTCGGCGGCGAGGGTCCGGGAGCCGCGCTGCGAGCGGGCGTGGAAGCTCGCGCCGAGGGCCGTCAGCGCGGCGGGGAGCTCCGCCGCAGGATCTGCGTGCGCGACCGAGCCTCCCACTGTCCCGCGCGCGCGGATCTGGGGGTGGCCGACCAGGCGGGCCGATTCGGCAAGGAGCGGCCAGCGCGCGGCGACGAGCGGAGAATACTCGAGCGTTGCCATGCGGGTGACAGCTCCGATGTGAAGCTTCCCGTCCTCGCGGCGGATGTAGGCGAGCTCGTCGATCCGGTTCACGTCGACGAGCCGTTCCGGGCGCGCGAGACGGAAGTTCAGGAGCGGGATCAGGCTTTGCCCGCCCGCAAGCACCTTCGCCTCGTCGCCGTAGAGCGCGAGCAAGCCGAGGGCCTCCTCCACGGAGCGCGGCTGCTCGTAGGCGAAGGGAGCCGGCTTCACCGCCGCCCGAGCGCCAGGCCGAGGAGGAAGGCGCCAACGCCCACACCGACGAGGAGCCCGTAGCGTCTCAGGAGCGGCTGCCACGCGACAGCCCCGAGGTCGAGCTCCGCCGCCGCGCCTCCCACGGGCGCGGCCTCCTCCGCGCGCCCGAGCAGCGCCGCCTCCAGGCCGCGCGCAAACTGCTCGAGCAGGCTACCGGCGACGTCCTCCATGAGACCGCGGCCGAGCTGCGCGGCTCTCCCCGTCACGGACAGATCCGTCTCGACGACGAGGCGGGTGCCGTTCTCGGCGGGAACGAGGCGG
>DASXRO010000243.1:0-7335 GCA_036506555.1 Gaiellaceae bacterium | reverse complement strand
GCCGCGACGCTGCTCGTATTGGAGATCCAGCTTCCGAGCGACGACGTCGGCCAGGGCCTCCTCGACCTCTGGCCCTCCTACTTCGCCTACGCGCTCAGCTTCCTCTCCATCGGGATCATGTGGGTCAATCATCACGTCGTTCTCTCGTTCACGCGGGAAGCGGACCGAACCTTTCTCTTCATCAATCTCTTCCTCCTGATGGCCATCGCCTTCGTCCCCTTCCCGACCGCGATCTTCGCCGAGCACCTGCAGAAGGACGGCGCCCGTTCGGCCGCACTCGCCTACGGGCTCACGTTCGTCGTGATTGCGGTCTTCTTCCAGCTCTTCTGGCAGTACGCGCGCCGGCGGCTGCTCCGACCGGACGCCGACCGTCGCGAAGTGAGCGGGATCGACAGGAGCTACCGGCCCGGCGTACCCCTCTACGTCGTCGCGACGCTCGTCGCGCTCGCGAGCCCGACCGCATCGCTCGCCCTCTTCGCCGCCATCGCGCTCGTCTACGTCTCCGCATCCATCTGGGGAGACGAAGAGGGCGCCTAGACCAGGCGTGCGCCGCGCGTCTCCCGTCCGAAGAGGACGACGACCGCGCCGACCGCCATCACGGCCGCGACGAAGATGAGCGACCAGACGGTGCCGCCCGTCCAGTCGATGAGCGCGCCGAACAGGTACGGCCCGCCGATCGCTGCTCCTTTGCCGAAGCCCTCCACCATCCCGAACGCGCTCGAGCGGACGCGCGTGGGGAAGAGCTCCGACGTGTACGGGTAGACCGCACCCCAGGCGCCGAGGTTGAAGAACCCGACGAAGAAGAGCGCGGCGACGTACACAGGCGCGGTGTCCGCGAGAGCGAACGTCAGCGCGCTGACGCCGCCCAGCGCGAGGAAGAGCGCGAGGGTCGGCTTCCGCCCGATCCGTTCGACGAGCCAGATCGAGGCGGCGTAGCCGGGGAATTGGGACAGCGCGGACAGCGTCAGCAGCAGATACACGTCGAGCGAGAACTTCTGCTCACCCTGCAGGACGAAGGGAAGCCACAGGAAGAGCCCGTAGTAGGAGATATTGAGCGCGATCCAGACGAGGACGATGAGTGCCGAGGTCGAGCGCAGCCGTGCGGAGACGAGCTCGCGCACCGAGCTCCGCGTCTCCTCGGGTGGCTCGAGCTCGTCCGCGAGGACCTCCTGTCCCGTGATCCCCTCGAGCACGTCGGCGGCTTCGTCGAGGCGCCCGCGCCGGGCGAGGTAGTAAGGGCTCTCGGGCAGCGAGAGCCGAGCGACGAAGGCGAGGAAGGCCGGGAACGACGCAGCGAGGAAGAGCCAGCGCCAGCCCCAGTCCCCGCCCACCTGGACGAGGAAGATCCACGAGAGCCCGGTGGCGAGCAGGAGCCCGACCGGCCAGAAGAAGTCGAGGAAGACGAGGAAGCGCCCGCGCCGCTGCGGCGGCAGGTACTCGGCGAGCATGGACGGGTCGACGACGAGCATGCCGCCGAGGCCGATGCCGGCGAGGAAGCGGAACGCCGACAGAGCCTCCGGACCCCAGGCCAGCGCCGTCAGCGCGGTGAAGACCGCATACCAGAGGATCGAGCCGAGGAAGATGCGCCGCCGGCCGATGCGATCCGAGAGCCGGCCGAGGACGACGCTGCCGACGAGCGAGCCGCCGAGCGCCGACGCGGCGATCCAGCCGGCGAAGCTGCCCGAAAGGCCCCAGATAGCCGTGAAGACCGGGACGGTGAAGCCGACGAGCAGGATCTCCATGGCCACGAACGTCCACGCGAACCCCGTAACGGCAACGGCTTTGCGGTGAAACGGGGTGAAGCCCCCGCGGCGAAGGACGTCCTCGACGTCGAGGCGGGGGGTGACGACGGTTGCTTCGGCGACTGCCATCGGCGCTATGCTCCCAGTTTGCGACTCTAAGTCGATAACCTCATGGCAAAGTCTACCAGAGACGAACTCGCCTACCACGAAGCTCTTGCCGTCGTGCTCCAGGTGCGCGACGCGAAGCTCCAGGTGCTCCTGTGGCAACGGGCCCGGCCCCCGTTCGAGGGCGCGTGGTCGCTCCCCGGCGGCCGCCTCGGCGCGAAAGAGACGCTCGAGAGCTCGGTTCGCCGCCATCTGGCCGAAAAGGTCGACGTGCGCGAGCTCTCGCACCTGGAGCAGCTCGAGACGCTCAGCGATCCGCGGAGGCATCCCGACATTCGCCTGGTTGCGACCGCCTATCTCGGGCTCGTGCCTGCGGACATCGACCCGCGTGTGCCCGAGGACACTGCCTGGCATCCCGTCGACGACCTGCCCGAGCTCGCCTTCGACCACCTGGCCGTGGTGCTCGCCGGGCGCGAGCGGCTCCGGGCCAAGCTCTCCTATACGAACATCGGCTTCGCGCTCGCACCGCCGAGCTTCACGATCGCGGAGCTCCGCCGGCTCTACCGCGCCGCTCTCGGTCACGACGTATCCGCGACGAACCTCCAGCGGGTCCTCCTCCGCCGTCGCGTGCTCGAGCCCACGGGCGAGCTACGGCCATCGGGTCGCGCCGGCGGGCGTCCTGCTGCCGTTTACCGCTTCCGCCGGCGCGACCTCGAGGTGACCGATCAGTTCGCCGTGCTGCGTCCTCCTAGATGAGCCCGCAGCGGCGCGCAGTCAGAGGCCACGGGTAGAAGCCGCGGCCGGCGCGAAATGCACGTTCGGCCACCCACATCTGCTCGAACGGCGACCAGTGGTCGGCCGGTCCCTTGCGCCTGAGGAGCCGGGCTCCGTACTTGCGCTGAAACGTGAGGTCCATCTGGAGCCCGCCGTAGTACGGCGCGTTCGGATCGCGCCAGCTGCCCTCGTACGCGTGAATGCAGAGCCAGGCGCGGCGGTGAGGCGGATGCTTGCCGCGCCACCTCGCCCTCGCGGCCTTCGTCCGCCATGTCCGGGCGAGCCACTGCCGGCGCTCGAGGAGCGACGTGAACGGCCTCGCCGGCCAGTGGATGTGCGGCCTGGGCTTGCCCATGACTGCGTGCCAGCGCCGGGCGATCCTCCCGTAGCGCTGAGCCCGCCTGAGGAGCGCCTGCGTCTCCGGGGTCTCCGCCCATGGATCGGGCGCAACTTCCGCCTGCTCGGTGGTCGTCCCGGGCGTTTCGGTCGTGGTCGTTGCTTCGCTGGTCGTTGCCGCAGTCGTCGGTTCGGTGGTCGTTGCCGCAGTCGTCGTCTCGGTGGTCGTCGGCGGAGGGTCGTCCGCGAACGCACGTGGGACGGCGATGGCTGAAAGCGCGAGACCGACAAGCAGCCCGCGCGCGAGCAATGAACTGCTCATACAGTGCCCCCTTTGTCGCCTACAGGGACGGGTCGCCTCCCGGGCAGAAGGCGAGCCGTGAGCGCGACGTTTGGAAGGGCCGCAGTGCGCCGCGCCGGGTCGGTTTTTACCGGAAGCGGGCTAGGCTACACTTCGCGAGCCGATGCTCTGGTTCACCATCTGGTTTCTGGTGATCCTGAAGATCCCCGCCGTCTACCTCGGATACGTGATCTGGTGGGCGGTCAAGGATCCGCCGGAGCCCTCGACCGGCCCCGCTCAGGGGTCGGCTGGATCGAGCGACGGCGGCGGCGTTGGCGGCCCTGGCAGGCACCGGCGTTCACCGACGCCCATTCCAGGCCGCCGTCCCGGCCCGCACGGCGTCCCTGTTCGGCGGCCCGTCCCGGTGCGCGCCCGCGAGCGCGTGGCTCGATCGACGTGAGCTTCGACGAGTCGGGCAGATCGCCCGACGCTGTGCCCGCGTCGGAGTACGTTGCCGGCTTCCTTGCCGCCGCCGCGATCTTCGCTGCTGTCGTGGCGATCGTCTACTACCCCGGCAGGGTCGGCACGGGTGCGGTGCTCGTCGCAATCGTCGCCGCGGGGATCGGGGGTTTCCAGAGTCGCCTCGCCGCTTTCGCGGTCGGCTTTTCGTCCATCTGCTGGGTGGCCGGGATGATCGTCTCGGTCATCTTCGAACGTCCAGTCTTCTAACCGAGCCCCCCTCAGTGGAGGGATCCCTCTAACGAGGGATTGCACCACGGCCGATAGGAGTGTCGGCTAGGTGTTTCACATGGGTAGCTTCAAGCTCAGACTCGTCACCTATTTCGTGCTCCTCGCGTTGGTGCCCCTTTTGGCTGCTTCCTGGGCGTTCAGCGAGGTGGCGACGCGCGGCGAGTTCGCCAATACGGACGCCCGTCTGAACGCCGGTCTTCGGGTCGCGGTGCGCGATTACACCCAGAGCGTTCGCACCGACGCCGCGGCCACGGCGAGCTGGCTTGCGAAGGCGACGATCGTCCAGCGGGCGCTCCTCCAGCACAACCGCGCCGCGCTCGTCCGCGTCTCGCACGAAGTTCCCAACTCCGCCTTCTACTTGGGTGACCGGCTGGTTGCCGGTCCGGAGCCGCCCGCCCTGGCCGCCCGGCGTTGGTCGAGAGTGGTCACGCCCTCGAAGAAGCTCGTCGGGCGAATCGTCGTCTGGGTGCCGCTCGACAACAGCCTCCTGGGTGAGCTGCGGGCGAACGCGGGCCTCGAGCCCAGCGACCGCCTGCTGCTGGCGACCGGCGGGCGCGTCGTGGCCGGCCCGGGCCCCTTCATCGGAAGCCGCCAGATCCCGGGGGAGCGCTCCCGCGACCTGACGGTGAGCGGGAACCAGTACCGCGCGTTCTCGGCCACCATCCTCACCGGCAAGCCTGCTGTGACGCTCGTCGCGCTCACGCCCAGGAGCGAGATCCATGCGGCCGCCGGCGACCTCCGCGAGCGCTTCCTCCTCTTCGCCTTCGCCGCACTGGCGGTCGTCTCCCTGCTCGCCTGGCTCCTCGGGCGCACGATCGTCCGTTCGCTGAAGGAGCTCGCGGACGCAGCCGGCGCCGTGGCGCGCGGCCAGTTCGCACAGCGCGTGCCCGTGCGCGGCCGTGACGAGTTCGCCACGCTCGGTCGCGCCTTCAACGAGATGTCCGAGCAGCTCTCGGCCGAGCGCGGCCGCGTCCAGGACGCCGTGGACCGGTTCGGAAAGGCGCTCGCCGCGACGCACGACCCCTTCTCGCTCCTGAACGTCATCGTGGACAGCGCCGTCGAGGCAACCGGAGCGGCCGGCGGCCGCCTCATCGTCGAGGGACAAGAGCACGCGCGCGCCGGCGACCCCGAGCGCGGGGGGAAGCCGCTCGTCATCCCGCTCGGCCCCGACGGCGGCGAGAACACGATGCTGCTGCTCGCCCCGGAGGGGGCAGACTTCAGCGACCAGTCGCGGGAGCTCGCGCTCTGGCTCGGGTCCCAGGCGGCGGTCGCCCTGGAGAACGTGCGCCTGCACCGCCTCGTCGAGCGGCAGGCGAGCACCGACGGCCTGACCGAGCTCGCCAACCGCCGTCAATTCGAGGAAGCGCTTGCGAACGAGATCAGCCGTGCCGAGCGCTTCGGCGGCACGCTCGCGCTCATCGTTGCCGACCTCGACGATTTCAAGCAGGTGAACGACCACTACGGCCACCAGGTGGGCGACGACGTTCTGCGCGCGTTCGCAGACGTGCTCCGCGAGACCGTCCGCGACATCGATCTCGCCGCCCGCTACGGGGGCGAGGAGTTCGCCGTTCTGCTCCCGCAGACGGACCTCGCCGGCGCTGAGCGTGTCGCCGAGCGCCTTCGCGAGCGCATGGAGATCCGGCTCGTCGAGCCCGCCTCCGACTCGCCGTTCAGCGTCACCGCGAGCTTCGGCGTCGCCTCGTTTCCGGAGGCGGGGACACCGGCTGACCTCTTCGCCGCCGCGGACGAGGCGCTCTACCGCGCGAAGTCGGCGGGCAAGAACTGTGTGATCTGCGCCGATGCCAACGGAGCCGTCCGTGCACAGCGTTAGGGTCCGATCCCTACACTACGTCCACAAACCTGAGCGGGTCGTCTAGAATCTCGCGCGCTGTCGATGCGACCCGGAAACACGGAGGTGCGGATGACGTTCGACAAGGATTCGACTTTTGCGCGCATCATCGAGGAGCACCTCGAGCTCAAGCGGCGCAACTCGGAGCTTGACGGGAACATGCCCCTCGACCGGTACCGCGTCGACGATCCATTCGAGAATCACCCTCTCTTCAAGTCTGAAGAGCAGGCCCGTATCGAAGACACGCTGAGCGGCGAGCAGGACATCGATCCGAACAAGGTGCTTGCCTGGCCTGCGGACGAGGCCCAGCCCCCGGATCCCGAGGACACCCTCTGGGGCCGCTCGCGCGACTTCGATTGGGGAGACTAGGCCGGCCGGGAGCCGCTTAGAGGTACGGCCCGAGGAACGCCAGGGACTCGGGTGTATCGACGCGGAATGCGTAGGCGTTGCCCTCGCAGCGAGGGCTGTTCACGTACGAGTTGATGCCGACGACGACGTGGGAGTTGCCGAGGAGCACCGGCCCGCCCGAGTCGCCGAAGCAGATCCCGCTCGACATCCGCAGGTTGAATCCGCCCTTGTCGACGTTGGAGATCCGTGCCTGGCCGAACGTTCTGACCAGCTGGAAGTCGGGGGTCGGAGGGCCGCCGTTGAGGAAGCCATTCGCGCCGTAGCCGACGATCGTCAGAGGGTCCTTCTTCGCGGATGAATCCAGGAGACCCAGCCTCGGTAGCTCCGCGTACCTGCGGTCGTTGACGGGACTGTTGAGGACGACGACCGCGATGTCGTGGGTGTTCCCTCCCGGCGAGCCGAAGGCAGGGTTGGGGAAGGCCGTCCCGGGGCGGAGCCGCGAGCTCGGCGTGAACACCTGGTCGAAAGAGACGTAGGCCGGGTTGTCTCCGAGCAGGTCGACGCAATGCGCCGCCGTGACGAAGGCGGTCGGCGAGACGAGGAAGCCCGAACAGGCAGGCACGCGCTGGCCGTCGACGACGGTGACGAGGATGCCGACGTAGGGATGATCCGTGTCCGGCGTCCCGTCGAGGATCGCTCCCGAGGGAGCGGCCGTGGCGAGAGCGATGACGGTCGTGGCCAGGAGCGCGCGTAGAAGTGGCCGCATGGGTAGTGGTTTCGGCGCGCCTACCGTTTTCCTTCCTCCCTCTTTCGGGTATCGGCTCTGACGTGTGCGTGAAGCGTTTGTTGGTCGTAGCCACCGCTCCGGTCGAGCCTGAGCTTCTGCGAGACCGTGTGCGCGAGCACGCGGGGTCTCCGGATGCCGAGGTGCGGGTGGTAGCGCCGGCGTCGGATCTGTCTCCCTTGCAGTGGCTCGCGACCGACGAGGACGAGGCGCGCGACGAGGCGGCGCGGATCGCGCGTTCGACCAAGCGGGCCGTCGAGCCCGAGGCGGGCGCCGTGCGGACCGGGGCGGGGGGACACCGACCCGGTGCAGGCGATCGAGGACGCGCTGCGCCAGTTCCCTGCGGAGGAGGTCATCGTCGTCACGC
>DASXRO010000242.1:0-15154 GCA_036506555.1 Gaiellaceae bacterium | reverse complement strand
CGTGTGTCGGCCCTGGACGATCGGATCTCGGCGAACAACCAATATCGGATTCCAGCGACCTTTCTCGTCGTCGTTCTCGTCCTGGTGCTGACGCTCGCATGGCCCCGCGCGGGCCTCCTCGGCTTCGGTGCGGTCCTTGGGGCCAATCTGCTGCTCGGGCTGGCGGCGGTATCGGATCCGTGGGCCGTCCTGCCGCTCCTCGGAGTTGCCGTGCTCGCGGGCGGCGTCTTTCTTGCTTACGCCTTGCGGTCCCCGCTCGCCATGGGCCTCTTTCTCTCCGCGGTCCTCGTCGGCTACCTCATCGCGCTCGGCGCCGGTCCCGCCGTGGCCCTCTCGCCATTCGGGCCGACGCAGAACGGACGCTTCTTCGGGCTGTCGAACCTTCTCGAGACGATGCTCCTCGTGCCCGCTTTCACAGCCGGGACCTTCCTGGCACGGAAGCTCGGCGCGGCCGGCTTCGGAGCGGTCGCTCTCATCGCCTTCGTCGCCGTGGCAGGGAACCGCTTTGGGGCCGACGGCGGCGGCGCGATCGTCCTCGCGGTCGGCTTCGCGGTGCTCGGTTCGCTGCTCTGGGAGGCCCGAGGGGGCGTCCTGGTCGCCGCGCTGGCCGCGGCGCTCGCCCTCGCGGTGGGCCTGATCGCGCTCGATGCCGCGACCGGCACATCGAGCCACGTCACGCGCGCCCTCGACTCCGGACCCGGGGGGCTCGCGGCTGATCTCCGGGACCGCGTGACGATCTCCTGGGAGCGCATGGCGTCCAGGCCCGAGATCGCGGTCATCGCCGCAATCGGCTTCGTCGCCTTGGTTGGCCTGACCCTGCGCGTCATCAAGTCGGACCGGCCCCTCTCCGAGCGGGGCCTCCCTCTCGGGCTCGCAGCTGCGATCGCGACTTCGCTCCTGGTCAACGACTCGCCGAACGACGTCGCGCTCATCGGCTCGCTCGGCTTGCTCGTCTGCGACCTCGTTATGCTTCCCGACCGATGCGCCGCCGCCTCCTGCTTGCGCTCGCCCTTGGCGTTCTCCTGGCCGGCTGCGGCGGAGAGACGACTGTCTCGCCCACGCCAGAAACCGTGATCGGCACCCTGCCCGAGGGGGCTGGCACCGTCAACGTCGCGAAGGGCGATCCGGCCGCGGGCAAGGAGATCTTCACGAAGACGGCCAAGCCCGCGTGCTCGAGCTGCCACACGTTCGCGCCGGCAGGCGCGACTGCGAAGGTCGGCCCGGACCTGGACACGGCGCTCAAGGGCAAGGACACCCAGTTCATCCTCGAGTCGATCACCAACCCGAGCGCTGAGATCACGGCGGGCTACCAGGACATCATGCCCAAGACCTACGCCACGCAGCTCGATTCGCAGCAACTCGCGGACGTCATCGCCTTCCTGCAGCAGAAGTCCTGACCCTTCCCGACGGGTTCCCGCAGCACGTCGAGGTCTTCGCCTGCGATCTCGACCGCACGCTCATCGGCGAGGACGGGGTGCTGCGCCCGCGAACCGAAGCAGCCATCCGGGCCGCGCGCGCCGCCGGCGTTCGAGTCATCGTCGTCACCGGGAGGATGTTCGTGTCGGTGCGGCCGTACGTCCTGCAGGCGGGGATCGACGACCCGGTTGTCTGCTACCAGGGCGCCGTTGTGGCGGAGCCCCTCAGCGGCCGCTTCCTCCGGCATGAACCGATCCCCGTCGCGCTCGGCAAGGAGACGGTTGAGGCGATCCAGTCAGAGGGCTTCCACGTCAACTGCTACGTGGACGACGAGCTCTACGTCGCGCGCGTGACGCCCGAGGCCCGCGCCTATGCGGACTTCCAGGATCTCGTGATCCACGAGGTCGGCGACCTGGCCGCCTGGCTCGATAGCCCGCCGACCAAGATCGTCGCCGTCGGCGAGCCGACGGCCCTCGATGGTCTCGAGGAGCGCATGAAGACGCGCTTCGACGGCCGCCTCTACATCTCCAAGTCGCTCCCCTTCTTCCTCGAGTTCGCAAGCCCCGAGGTGACCAAGGCATCCGGCCTCGAGTTCCTGGCGGAGCACCTCGGCTTCGCGCGCGAGGCCACGGTCGCGTTCGGCGACGGAGAGAACGACGTGGAGCTGCTGGAGTGGGCGGCGTACGGGGTCGCAGTCGCCAACGCGCACGAACGCGTTCTGGCGGTCGCCGACTTCGTCTGCCCGCCCGTGGGCGAGGAGGGCGTCGCCCAAGTGATCGAGGCCTTTCTAGACTCCCGAGCATGATCGACTGGAAGGCAGCGAGGGCGGATCCGGACGGCTGGCGCGCCGCGCTCGCCCGCAAGGGCGTGGCGGAGGAATTCGACGCGTTGCTCGAGGCCGACCAAGAGCTGCGCCAGCTGAAGGCGACCGTCGAGCCCATGCGCGCCAGCACGAAGCTGAAAGGGAAGCCGACGCCCGAGCAGCTGAAGGAGCTGAAGGGCGTGAAGGCGAAGCTCCAGCGCCTCGAGGCGGACCTCGATGCCGCCGAGACGCGCTTCAAGGAGCTCCTCGACGTCATCCCGAACCCGCCCGACCCGAGCGCCCCGGACGGCTTCACCGAGGAGGACGCCGTCGAGCTCAAGCGCGTCGGCGAGCCGCGTCGGTTCGCCTTCGAGCCCCGCGACCACCTCGAGCTGGGCGAGATCGACATGGAGCGCGGCGCCAAGGTCTCCGGCTCGCGCTTCGCCTACCGGCTGGGCGACGCGGCGCTCACCGAGCTTGCCCTCTACCGTTTCGCGCTCGACCGGCTGGTCGCCAAGGGCTTCACGCCCGTGCTGCCACCCGTGCTCGTCCGCGAGCAGGCCATGTACGGAACCGGCTTCCTGCCGACCGACGAGGTCAACCTCTACCGGATCGAGCGGGACGACCTCTACCTGACGGGCACGTCCGAGGTCGCGCTCGCCGCGCTGCACATGGGCGAGGAGCTCGATGTGGGATCGCCGCTTCGCTACGCCGGCTACTCGACCTGCTTCCGCCGCGAGGCAGGCGCGGCCGGGAAGGACACGCGCGGCATGTTCCGCGTCCACCAGTTCGACAAGGTCGAGATGTTCGTCTTCTGCCTGCCGGAGCGCTCCAAGGAAGAGCACGACTACCTGCTGTCGATCGAGGAGGAGCTCGTGGCCGACCTCGGGATCCCCTATCGCGTCATAAACATCGCCGCAGGCGACCTCGGGGCACAGGCCGCGAAGAAGTACGACATCGAGGCGTGGTTCCCGACCCAGGAGCGTTACCGCGAGATCACGTCCACTTCGAACACGACCGATTACCAGGCCAGGCGGCTCGGAGTCCGCTACCGCGCGAACGGCGATCTCCAACCGGTGCACACCCTCAACGGGACCGCCGTGACCGCGCGCCTCCTCCTCGCAATCATGGAGAACTTCCAGGACGAGCAGGGCTCGTACGCGGTCCCGCAGGTCTTGGAGCAATTCGGGGCGCCGCGCAAGGCGCGAGCGGGAAGCTAACGTTCTTTGCAAAGTCCAAACCCCGGGGTGCTAGGACCCAGTCTCACGATGCTCGACGCGCACTTCGAATCGCTGCTGCCGGCGGCACAAACGGGCGCCGAGTGGGCGCTGAGCGCCCTCTATCAAGACCTCCAGCCGCCTCTACTCCGCTATTTGTCCGCCCAGGAACCGGCCGAGGGTGAGGATCTGGCCTCTGAAGTGTGGCTCGACGTCGCTCACGGCCTTCCGCGGTTCGAAGGGGACGAAAGCGGCTTTCGGTGCTGGGTCTTCACGATCGCCCGCAGGAGGCTCATCGACTTCAGGCGTCGGCAAGCTCGACGCCGGACCGACCCGGTCGCGCTCGAGCAGCTCGCCGACCGTCAGGACCCGAGCGAGGCGTTCTCGGCTGTCGAGACCGGCATCCGCCCCTACCTCGACGCGCTTCCGCCTGAGCAGGCGGAGATCGTGCTACTGCGTGTCCTCGGCGGCCTGGACTCGAACGAGGTCGCAGCCGTCACTGGCAGAAGGCCCGGGACGGTGCGCGTGATGCAAAAGCGGGCTCTCGAACGGCTGGCCGAACTCGTTCCCCGCGAGTCGAGGACCGGTGTAACGCAGTGACCGTCTGGAGCGATCTAGAGAGTGAGATGAAGCGTCTGCCGATCGACGCCGACACTGCGGACCGGCTCCTGGCCGGATCTGTGGCGCCGGAGGATGCGCCGCCCGGATACGCCCGCGTGGCGGTCATGCTTGCAACCGCAGCCGGCGAGGAAGCTGGCGACGAGCTCCGGCGCGAAGAGGAGACCGTTGCCGTCGTCGGGGAGATCGTGCGCTCGTCTGAGACCGAGAAACCAAGACCCCCCAGGAGGTCATTCGTGCCCAGACTCAAGCTCGCCACGGCGTTCGCGACCGTGGCCCTCGCCGGAACGACCGGCCTTGCCTTCGCAGGCAGCCTGCCGGGCGCGGCGCAGGACGTCGCCTCGGCCATGCTCGCCAAGGTGGGCGTGTCGGTCCCGAACGACAACGCCGGCGATCATCCCAACATAAGGAGCAATTCGTCGGAGACTCCGTCGGTGTCCTCGTCCGGCAAGGGAGACGAGATCTCCGGCCTTGCCACGACCACTGACCTTACCGGCGTCGAGAAAGGCGCGGAGATCTCCACGGTCGCGAGCGAAGGAAAGAGCCGGGCCGGCGAGGAGCATGAAGCGCCGGTAGCGACACCGAATGCGGGCGGAACCGGGACGGCCGATACGGCCAGTGACGGCAACAGCACGGACGGAACCGCGAGTGCCAACACCGCCAGCCACGGGCACAGCGCCGCGGGCTCCGAGAACGCTGCGGCCGGCCAGTCGAACAAGCCCTAAGCACTGAGCGGAGCGGCCCGCTTTCGCGGGCCGCTCATTGCTCCTCTGCGCGCCCCGACTAAGTTGGCGTCGGAGCCGTGATCGGTTGGCGCAGCCTTGCGCCGCCGAGTATGTAGTAGACGCCCCCGCCGACGAGCAGGCCCGCCGCCCACGAGAGGTCCGTGTTGTCGAGTGACTTCGCGATCGGGCCCTGCATGGCACCGACGAGGCCGTACTCGAACGCCCATCCGGCAACGAGGCCGAGGGCGAGCGCGATGAGCGCCGCCACGTTGATGTCCCCGTATGGCGAGCGCTCCGGTGGCTCGTACAGCCCGGCGATGTCGATTTGCTGGCGCCGGACGATGAAGTACTCGACGATCGTGATGCCGGCCCAGGGGCTGATCCAGACCACGATCGACACCATCCACTTGTCGAACGAGCTCGCGAAGCTCGCGGACTCCACGAATGCGATCAACACAACGGTCCCGATTACTCCTGCCAGTGCCGCCACGATCGGCCGCTTCACCTTCAAGCCCAATGACAGGAAGGCGAGCGAGCACGAGTAGATGTTGAGGATGTTCGTCGCGATCGGCCCGTGGATGACCACGAAGAGCACCGGGATCGCCATCGCGCCGAACGCCGCCGCGACGAGCTGGGCGGGATCGGTGCCCCCGCCGCCAGTGGCAATTGCGGCGCCCAGGATGGCGAGCCACACCGTCGGGATGAACATCCCGAGCGAAGTGGCCCAGAACACCTGCTTGGCTGAGTACTTCGGGTTGACGAAGCGCGGATAGTCCGAGCTCATCGTCAGCCAGGAGATGCCCCAGCCGATGCCGATCGCAGTCATCAGCGCGGCCATCGCCGAGAGCTTGTCCCCGCCGTGGACAGTTGAGCCGCCCCAGTGGACGTTCACCTTGTTGAACGCCAGGGCGGTCATCGCGACCATGATCGCGGCAGTCAGCGGCACCGTGTACTTCTCGAAGGTGCGTATGAGGTAGAAGCCCCAGATCGCGATCAGGACCTGGACGACCATGATCAGCAGACCGACGACGTAGCGTGTTCCCTGGCCGCCGTGGTAGCCGAGCTTGTCGAGGATGCCCTTGTCGCCGACAACCAGGTCGAGGATCACCCACGTGTTCACGCCGATCCAGCCCATCGTGAGAAAGAGCTGTGCAGCGGACGGAATGTAGGCCCCGCGGCGCCCGAAGGCGCTGCGCGAGAGCACCATCTGGTTGACCCCCGTCTTGTGACCCATCGTCGCGAAGAGCCCGAAGAGGGCGCAGCCGACGATGTTTCCGATCACGACGACGATGATCGTCTCGACGAGACTGAGGCCGAAGATCGGGCCCAGAGTGCCGAGCACCCAGTTGATCGGCGCCAGGTTGGCGCCCATCCAAACCCAAAACTGCTGAAGAGGTGTCGAGTCCCGGTCCGCCGCCGGAACCGGCTCGATCCCGTGCGCGTCGAGGCGTACTGCCTCGCTCAGCTCGCGCCTTTCCTGCTCGAGTATCGACATCTGCTCCTCCCTCGGGGTCCCGGGATTCGGGTAGCCGGATTGTGCGACTTTCGGCGGACGACTGACAACCGAAAATTGTCGCTCTTAGCAGAGTTCGTGTCGAGATGGTGCCTCGGCGCCGGGGTGCGATGAGGGGATGCGAGGCAAGGACGCAGGGAGCGTTCGTATCGATTGAGATACGGGCGCGACCGAGGACGCCGCCTCGCGCCGACTCAGCGCGGCCCGGCGGTATAGGTCTCCATTTCGAGACGGACTCCCTAAAGATTGGCGCGGCGGGCGACCGCCTCGGCGCGCCGCTGCGCCTCGCCCAAGGCTTCGGCCTCGTCGGCGACCAGGAGCTCACGGTCTCGGAGCAGCCACTTTCCGGCGCACATGACCGACCGCACGTTCTCCGTCTTCATGCTGGTGACGAGCGCCGAGACGGGATCGTGCAAGGGCGCCATGTTCACGGTCTGCGGGTCGACGAGGACGAGGTCGGCCGCCTTGCCCTTCTCCAGCGAGCCGATCTCGGCTCCGAGTCCGAGAGCTCGCGCGCCGTTCCGCGTTGCCATGGCGAAGGCGGTGCGGGCGTCCAGCACGGTGGGATCGAGACGCAGGCCCTTCTGCAGCAGGGAGGCCGCCCACAGCTCGTCGATGAGACTCATGCGGTTATTCGCCGGTGCTCCGTCGGTCCCGATGCCGACAAGCACGCCGGCGTCGAGCATGTCGGCGACGCGCGGGAGGCCGAGCACGCGCAGGTTGGAAGCGAGGTTGTGCGAAACGGCCGCGCCGGTCTCGGCGAGCAGGCCGATCTCCTCGTCGTCGAGCCACACGGCGTGCGCACCGAGAAACCACGGGCCGAGCGCACCCAGCCTCGCCAGGTGGCGAACCGTCGTCGTGCCGCGCGTGGCCGTGGCGTGCTCGTTCTCGGCGGGGATCTCGGCGACGTGCATCTGGAGCGGCGTCCCCAGCGAGCGCGCGCGCTCGACGCTCGCCTCGATGAGATCGTCGGAGCAGTTGAAGATCGTCCGCAGCGTGTAGGAGAAGCGCAGGCGGCCGCCCGCGGCACCGTCCCAGCGCTTGGCGAGCGCGTCCTGGACGGCGAGCGTCTCCTCGGTGGATTCGCGCCGTGTCTCCGGCACTCCCTCCCACTCGTCCATCGTGCTGCGGCCCAGGAAGCCTCGAATCCCGGCGCGCTCGAGCGCGCGGCCGGCGCCGTCGACGTGCTGCCCGCCCGGATCGGCGACCGTGGTGACGCCGTTGCGGATCTGCTCGAGCGCGCAGGCGAAGGCGCTCGCCTCCACGTCCTCCTCCGTGAGCGCCGCCTCGTACGGCCAGATGCGCTCGTGCAGCCAGGTGAGGAGGTCGACGTCGTCGGCAAGCCCGCGCGCGAGCTGCTGGCTCAGGTGACAGTGCGTGTTCACCAGGCCGGGCAAGACGATGAGCCCCTCGGCCGAGACCCCCTCCGCCGGCTCGCCGCTCGCCTCCGGGCCGACCGCGACGATGCGGTCGCCTTCGATCTCCACGACGCCGCCGTCGAGCACGGTGCCTGCCTCGTCCATCGTGACGACGAGGCCGCCCTCGATTCGGAGTCTCACCGGACTACGATAACGCGGTGCCGGCCGACCTCCTCGTGCGCAACGCGCGACTTTTGGGGCTCGCGGAGCCCGTCGACCTGGCGGTCGTGGACGGACGCTTCACCCGCATCGGCCGAAATCTCGATATCGACGCTGCGCAGACGCTAGAGGCGGACGGGCGGCTCGCCTCGCCGCCGCTCGTCGACTGCCATCTGCATCTCGACGCCAGCCTTACGGCGGGCCGGCCGCGGTACAACGAGTCCGGCACGCTCCTGGAAGGCATCCAGGTCTGGGGCGAGCTCAAGGACTCGCTGACGGAGGAGGACGTGTTCTCGCGGGCGCGCGAGATCGTCCGCTGGTCGGTCGCGCAGGGGACGCTCTTCATCCGCGCCCACGCGGATGTCTCGGGCGAGAACGAGGCCATGGTGCGCGGCCTCCTCCGCCTGCGTGACGAGCTCGCCGACCTCGTCACGATCCAGGTGACCGCGTTCCCCCAGGACGGAATCTTCGCCCGGCCCGGGGACGAGGAGCGGCTCGAGAACGCGATCCGCCGCGGGGTGGACTGCGTCGGCGGCATCCCGCACTACGAGCCGACTGCGGAGCTCGGCCTCAAGGAGGTGCACCGCGTCTTCGAGCTGGCGAAGGAACACGGACGGCGCATCGACGTCCACTGCGACGAGACCGACGACCCGAGCTCCCGCTTTCTCGAGGTGATGGCGGACGACACCGTCAAGCACGGGCTCATCGGCCGCGTGACCGCGAGCCACTGCACGGCGATGGGCTCCTACGAGCCGTACTACTCGTCGAAGCTGCACGGCTTCCTCCGGCGCGCGGGCATCAACGTGGTCGTGAACCCCTACGCCAACTCGCTCATCCAGGGGCGGCTCGACGTGTATCCCAGGCGGCGCGGCTTCGCTCAGCTGAAGGAGCTCCTACGCGCGGGCGTCAACGTGTCGCTCGGAAACGACGTCATCATGGATCCCTGGTACCTGCTCGGGAGAGCCGACCTCCTGCACGCGGCAAGCCTCGCGCTGCACTTCACCTACATGAGCGGGCTCGACGAGATCCCCGAGATGCTCGCCTGCGCCACGTCACGCGGCGCGCGAACCCTAGGCGTCGAGGACGAGTACGGAATCGAGGAGGGCAAGCCGGCCCACTTCGTGGTCTTCGACGCGCCGAGCGCCCTCGAGGTGATGCGCCTCCTGCCCGCGCGGCGCTGGGTCGTGAGAAGCGGCAGCGTCGTCGCCGAGACCACTCCCGCCTCGACGCGCCTCTTCCACGAGGGACGCGAGGAGCGCGTGACCTTTAGCCCGCCGAAATCAGCCGACTAGACTGGCCGCTGGGCGGGGTGCCCGAGTGGTTGAAAGGGGCGGTCTTGAAAACCGCTAGGCGCCGTGAGGCGTCTCGTGGGTTCGAATCCCACCCCCGCCGCTACGACGTGATCTCGTAGCGGGGTGCGTGCTGCTGCCGCTCCGGGCGGAAGATCCCGTGCACGAGCATGTTCACGAGCCAGATGATCACGGCCGCGCCGACGAAGGTCCAGAACCCGCTCACCTCGAAGGGCGGGACGATCAGGTCGGTGAGGTAGAGCATGAGCGCATTCACGAACAAGAGCGCGATCCCGAAGCTCAAGATCACAGCCGGAAGCGTCAGGAGGATGACGATCGGGCGCACGACCGCGTTCACGAGCACGAAGACGAGCGCCGAGACGGCCAGCACCCAGAACTTCGCGTCGTAGGTGACACCGTCGAAGACGAGCGAGGCGACCCAGATGGCCAGCAGATTGCTGGCCCAGCCGAAGACGAGCCAGGGCACGCCGACACCCTAGCGACTAGTCGCTGAGCGCCGCCCCGACGAGTCTGTTCCTCGCGGCCTCCCGGACGAGACCGTCGGCGACGCCTACCGCGACCGCGTAAGCCACTTGTTCGATGGCCACCCGCTCCTCCGGAGCGACTGCGGTCAGGAGGCCGCGCGACCGGAGCAGCCGCTCTGCGGCAACCCGACGCGCTTCGTCCCGGAGGGGCGCGGGATCGATCATGCCGACGGCACTCCCTGCGCGAGGCGCCCAGTCGGGCGGGTGGACACCGCCGGTGCTCTCCGCGGAGCGCTCGTGAGCTTGAACCCGGCGAACATCACGGCGATCCCGACGAGCTCCCCTGCGTAGACGAAGGAGTAATCGCCCGCCCGTGAGAGACCCGTCGCAAGGGCGACGACCATCGCCCCGCTTGCGATCCAGACGTTCGCCCGCACGCGCTGCCGACGCACGATCGAGTAGAGCGAGCCGCCGAGGAGGAAGACGGTGCCGAACGTATTGAGGCTGATTGCCCAGAGCGCGGCGTGCCCGGCCAGCGCCCCATTTCCTGGTGGACGGCCGCTGGGCGTCGTCGCGAGCACGTCCGCGTCGACAGGGGCCAGCGCGACCGTGACCACGGCCACCAGGGTCGCGACCGCCAGCGCTCCCAGGAGCAAGTCTCGGATCCGGCGGGGCAGTAGGAGCCAGGCTGACCCGGCGCCGAGGTAGGCGACGGTCAGGACTCCTCCGGCGGCGTAGTACGTCCGGAAGAGCCCGGGTGTCCAGCCCGTCCGTTGCGCGACCGCCTCCGCCAGCGCCGCCGTCGTGAAGAGGGCAAAGCCCGCCGCCCACAGAGCCTTCTGGCCTGCGGGCCGGCGCAGGAAGCTCGCGACCAGGAGGCCGGAGAACAGCAGCGCGACGAGGGCCGCGGCCAGCGGAAGGAGCGCGTCCGCGACCGCCGGCACCCGCGTCGACCCACCGGTCGAGATCGGCGTCGTCGCCGCGCCGGGCCCCACGATCGTGATGTAGGCGTAGTCCCGCCCACCGAACATTCCCTCGTGGGTGGCGGCGAATGCGTACCGGCCCGGAGCGAGCCTGCGCGCCGGGACGAGCTTGAGCTCGGTCGGCGTCGCCGTGTCCACGCGGAGCGGAGCCTGCCCACCGTGGCTCAGGTCGAAGAGCTGATACGCGGCGGCATCGTCGACGGCGGCCGCGCGCACGACGAGCGCCCCGAAGTCGCCGGCGTGGAGGCGCAGCGCGTCGCGCGGATATGCCCCCTGGGGGTCGTTCCAGGAGAAGAGCTTCACCGTGCCCCCCGGTGTCGCGAGGAACTGCCCCGTCACCTCGGGGGTCAGCCGCGGCTGGTAGCTGTACCTGACGGAGCTCGAGCCGATTCCCGCGAGTGCAGGGACGAACGGCAGGGAGACGAGCAAGAGCGCGATCGCGCCGAGCGCGATGCTGACCCGCGTGCGGTACCGCCCGGGGCGGCCGTTCCGCCGTCGCGAGGGCGGGTCGCCGATCAGTCGCGCGCGACGCTTCGCGTGAGCCCGGTAGAGCAGCGCCGCCGAGAGCAAGGCGCTCACGGGCAGGTAGGCGAGCTCGACCTTCCAGCCCAGGGAGCGCAGCGGTCCCTGGCCGTAGGGGCTGAAGGCGACCGGGATCACGGCCCAGGCCAGCGCAGGGCCGCCGAGGAGGAGGAACGAGGCGGTGAACGGAAAGCCGGCGAAGAGCCACCCCACGCCGGGGAAGCCGAGGAGACCGAGTGGGAGCTCGTATCCCGCAAGCGCGGCCGGACTCCGCCGGCGTACGCGCCTGGGGATGCGGCCCGTGTACTCGGCGGGCGCAGCGGCGATCCGTGCCCTCCCCGCCTCGCGCTGGCGACGGGTCATCGGCCAGACCGCCCGTTCGAACGCGGCGAAGCCGACCAGGACGGCCAGCGCGCAGCCGACGAGCGTGACGGCCGACCAGGGCTCGAGGGCCCTCACGGCGGCGCCGAAGCTCTCGCCGTGCGCCACCCGGTGAGCTTCGATCGCCGCAACGACGAGGCCGAAGCCGTAGTAGGCGAACATCCCGAAGGAGACCCCGCCGAGCGCGGTGCGCGCCCGGCGCTCAGGCCATTCGCTTCCCAGCCGGACGAGAACCGCCAGCGTCAGCCCGAGGAGGATGACCATCAGGCCGCCGAGCATGTTCAGCTGGGCGTGGAGGTTGACGATGACGTCGCCGGCGTCACCTCCGCGGTCGAGGAGCTCGTTGACGGCCGGGACGGCCTGCACCGGCCCCTGCAGCGTCCCGAGCGCGAGCGCTCCACAGCCGAGCAGGACGAACCAGCGCACCGGGGCGCGGAGCGGCCATGCGGACCGAACGAGCACGGCGAGCAAGAGCCAGAACGCGGCGAACATCGCGACTCCACCGCCCATGATCAGGAACGGGTGGATGCGCGTGGCCTCCTCCGCCTGCTCCGGGGTGATCCCCTGGTTGACCACCATGCGGCCCTCGTGGAGGCCGAGATAGAGGGCCGCTCCATAGAAGGCGAGCGAGCCCCCGAGAAGCGAGTAGAAACACGTGTCCGCGAGGCGGCGGGAGGGTCGTGACCCACCCAGGAGCGGCACGAGGTAGAAGGCGACGCCGGCCACCAGCATCGTCAGGCCGGTCACGAGGTTGATGTGGGCGTGGCTGATGGGGTCGATCCATTCGCCCGCGTGCCCGGCGAGGTAGAGCCAGTCGGCGTTGGCGGGCTGGACCTGGATCACGCCCTGAACCGTTCCCACGGTCAATGCGGCAACACCGGTGACGAGGAACTTCCAGAGATGCCCGTCCGGCTTCGGGATCCGCACGAGCCGGGCCTGAAACACCGTCAGGAGGACGTTCGCGGCGAAGCACCAGTAGCCGATGCCCATGACCCCGGCGCCCATCCCGACGGGGACCTTGTACCAATCGCCCATGTGCTCCTTGGCCGCCTCGTAGTCCCAGCCCTGCGACACCAACCGGCTCATCGCGATTCCGTTCTCGACCAGGCCCAGGTAGAAGACGATGAGCCCGAGCGCGGTGAACCAGAACGACGCCTGGGCGAGTCCGGGACTCGCCAGCGGACGGCCGACGATGCGCGGCAGGACATACCAGACCAGGCCGGTCGCAATCAGCGTCCCGCCGCCGACGATCATCAGATGGGTGTTCGAGAGGTCGCGGACGAGGTGACCCGCGTAGCCGCCGCGGGCGAGCCACTCGGACACTCCTGGGAGATTCTTGGCCGCCATGTGCAGGCCGCCGAAGACCAGGAAGCCCGCGCCGGCCACGAAGTACTTCGCGAGCCTCGCGTCCTGGGCGCCCAGCTCCTCTTCCTCGTAGGGCCGCCTACGCACCACCGGGGCCTTTCCGGGGAGCAACCGCATGACCGCGATGATGACGACGGCGAAGAACGCTGCGTAGCTCAAGAACTGCAGCGAGGAGACGTGCTTCAGATACACCCGGGGTCTCCTAGCGGAGGCCGGGCTCGATGAAGTAGATGGTCAACGTCCAGCCGACGAAGATGAGGGCGAGTAGCGCGAGTATCAGCCAGGCGCGCAGCTCGGCTCTGCGCGAGTGGCGGACGCCCTCTCCGACGTCGCGGTAACCGAACAGGGGCCGGGCCGGGCGAGGTCGCCTCGCCATCAGAACACCTTCTCCATCAGGATCGTCTCCTCGGCTTCGAGGTCGGCGACGTCCTCGAGCATGCGGGCGAGCGTGTAGCCACGCTCGAGGAATACCTCGAGCTGCTCGATGGTGTCCCAGGTCGTGTAGCAGTGCAGGAGCATGCCGTCGGGCTCTGCGCGCACGAAGACGTCGAAGCCCTGGCAGCCTGGATACTCCTGAACGTGGGCCTTGAGTGACTGGAGCGAGGCGTACACGAGCTGCCACTCCCCGGCGGGCACGAGCGCCTCAGTGCAGGAGGAGTACGAGACGTAGGGAGGCGCCGCCACCATCAGTACTTCTGCCCCCAGACGAGGTGGCCCACGATCAGCACGACTGCGAAACCCGTGAGGATGAGAGCGAGCAGGAGGAAGAAGCGAGTGGCGGGTCCCGCAAGCTCAGTGGTGTAGCCGCCGAAGCTGTCGACCGGGTATATGCCGGTCCGCTGCCGCGTCGTGCGGTACTGCCAGACCCACAGGGCGATCCCGAGGGTGAGCACGATGACGAAGCCCCACAGCCAGGCAAGCGAGAGCCAGTCGACGTGCCAGGTCGCAATCGGATGGTCGCTCTCGTGGTGGCCCTGCAGGTAGCGGTAGTACTCCTCGACCTTCTGGGGCGTGTCGCCGCTCGGCATTGCCATCAGTCCCACTCCTCCTCGTCGAGCGCCCAGTCAGGCGTGTAGTAGTCCTCCTCCTCGACCAGCAGCGGGATCTCCGCCGCCCTGTCGACCTCCTGGAAGTGCCCCAGCTTCCAGGCGACGAGGAACACGACGAGAGCCGAGCCCGAGAAGATGAAGAACGTGTCGAGCATCCAGTCGGCCATGACCCACTTCGACTGGTCGTTCTCGGGAGCGTCGTGGGCGAGGGCGGTAGCAGGCACCGTGAGGACGACGAGTACGACCGCGAGTACGACGAGAACGCGTCTCATTGCTGCCCCGGCACGGTCGGTGGAATGTCCTTCTGGGCCACGGGCGGCAGCTTCTCGCCCCGGGCGCGAGCCTCGGTCCAGGCCTGGTTGAGCAACTTCTCGTAGATCGTGCGAATGCCGTCGGCGGCGTCCTGAAGCGACAGGGGGGTCTTCCCATCGTTGACGAGGAAGGAATCGCCGGGGGCAAGGCCGGGGAAGACGCGCATCGCCTCCTGCACATAAGGATCCGTGACGGCCGCCTTGTCGAAACTGGCGTTGCCCTCGAGCTTCTGCCGGCTGGCGAGCCACGCGAGCAGCTCCTCGGAGGGTTGCCAGACGATGTAGTCCTCCGGCTCGGGAACGACGTTCGGATCGAGCGTCCTGTTGGGGATCGTCTTCAGGAACAAGACGACGCGCCAGATGTCGTCGACCGACAGGCGGTCGCCGAAATTCTCCATCGCGGTGCCGGGCCAGCCGCGCAGGATGCGGTAGTAGAAGTCGCCGGGCCCAGTGTCCCCGCCGCAGCAGGCGTCGTCCTTGTCCGTGAAGTCGGCCGGAGTCGGTGAGAGGAAGCGGCCGCCAGGGCCCTTGCCGTCGCCTTTCTCGCCGTGGCAGCCGACGCAGCGGTCGAGAAACACCTCCTTGCCGCGGAGGAGATTGGCCTCCGTCACGGGGAGCGGGTTTCCGGACAGCCAGTAGCTGCGATCGATCTGGGAGAGGTTCGGCGCCTCCTCGAGCTGGCCCTCTGGCGGCTTGAGCCCCTCCTCGTTCGGCTCGAGGGGCGGCTTGTGCGCCCCCTGGAAGCCGGTGTACGGCTCGGGGAAGCCCTGGTTCACGAGCACGATGTGCTTCGCGTACAGCTGCCCCGCGTAGCGCAGGAGCCCGGACTTGCCGCTCCGCGTCTCGACGAAGGTGACGAGCTCCTCGACCTGTTTGTCCGAGAAGAGCGACTTCAGGGTCG
>DASXRO010000241.1:0-3123 GCA_036506555.1 Gaiellaceae bacterium | reverse complement strand
GGTGCCGCTCTGAGGCGGCCGTCAGCACCTGGTCCGCCATAGTCCCATCTTAGCTACGGGGTCTTTCGGCACTCCCCTCGGGGAGGATTAGGCTGCGAGCGGGAGGGGTTCGCGCAGGACGGCGAGGAAGGTGGGCGATTCCACGAGGTGCCTGCGGCCGTCGTGCACCTCGTCGAGCCCGAGCTCGGCGAAGATCGCGGCCGCCTCGGGGCTCCGTTCCCCGGGCTTGGCCCGCCATTGGTCTGCGAGCCAGGCGCGCAGCTCGGGGTAGCGGTCCGGCGTGTCGAAGATGCGCTTGACGACGAGCTGAGGCGCGACGATGCTGTTCCACTGGTTCGCTTGCAGCTTGAAGGCGACGTCGTAGCGAAGCGGCCGCCGGTAGCGGTCGGCGTGAGCTCCCTGGCCGAACGCGATCGCGCCCGAACGGGCACCGTCGGCCGTGACCGCCAGCTTCAGGTGCTTGCCGTCGCCGACCGCCCCGAGCTCCGAGAGCTCGCAGCCGACGGCGAGCAGCGTGACGCCCGGGTTGCCGAGTCCGAAGGGGGCGAGCGCCTCGAGCTCGGCGGCCAGGTCGAGGGTGAGCTCCGTCCCGCGCACGACCGCGTCGATGTGCACGGACGGGGCGAGGTCCTCCTCGGTGAGAGCTTCGCCGGCATGGGCCGCGAACGCCGCGGAGAAGGCCTCGAGGTTCTCCTCCTTGATCGAGAGGCCGGCCGCGGCGCGATGGCCTCCCCAGCGCTCGAGATGGCCCAAGCAGGCCGCGAGGGCCGCGTGCAGGTCGAACGCCGGGATCGAGCGGCCGGAGCCCGTCCATTCGTCCTCCCCGCCCGCGATGAGCACAATCGGCCGGTGGAAGCGCTCGACCAACCGGGACGCGACGATCCCGATCACGCCGCGGTGCCAGTCCTGCCCCGCGACGACGTAGCCGCGCTGACTGCGCTTGGCCTCGGGCCATTCCTCGACCTGAGCCATCGCCTCGCGCAGGATCCGCTCCTCCACGGCCTGCCGGTCGCGGTTGAGCGACTCGAGCTCGGCGGCGAGGCGATGCGCCTCTCGCTCGTCCTCGGTCAGTAGGAGATCGAGGGCTGCCCGCGGATGGCAGAGGCGCCCGGCGGCGTTGATCCTCGGCGCGAGGCGAAAGGCGATCGCCCCGGCGTCGGCCATTGCCGGATCGACATGCGCTGAGGCCATCAGCGTCCGCAGGCCGGGCTTCGAGGTGCGGGCGAGGCGCTTGAGCCCCCGAGCGACGAGGCCGCGATTCTCGTCCACGAGCGGAACGACGTCGGCGACGGTGGCCAGCGCGACCAGGTCGAGATGGCGATCAAGATCTTCGACGCCGAGAGCCTGCGCGAGCTTGTAGACGACCCCCGTCCCGCAGAGCTCCGGGAAGGGATACTCGGAGGGCCGCGTGGCGACGACGGGGCAGTCAGGAAGCTCCTCACCGGGCCGGTGGTGATCCGTGACGACGACGTCGAGCCCGAGCGCCCTTGCCTGCGCGACTTCTTCGACCGCCGTGATCCCGCAGTCGACCGTGAGGACGAGCGAGTAGTTCTCTTCGGCGAGACGCGTCAGCGTCTCGCCGGACAACCCGTAGCCCTCTTCGAAGCGGCTGGGGAGGTGCCAGCCGACGTCGGCGCCCAGCCCGCGCAAGACGGTGACCGCGAGCGCAGTCGCGCAGATGCCGTCCACGTCGTAGTCGCCGTGGACGCAAATCCGCCCGCCGGCGGCGATCACTGCCTTGATGGTCTCGCACGCGCGCTCCATATCCCCGAGGAGAAGCGGATCGTGAGCAGGGGTCTCAGCGGCGAGGAACGCCCTCGCCGTCTCGGGGTCGCCGTATCCCCGCCTGACGAGCACGCTCGCTGTCGTCTCGGTGAGGTCGAGAGCGCCAGCCAGCTCGACGACCTCGCGGCGGGGGCACGGAGGAAGCCTCCACGTGCCCTCGTGCATGGAACGTAGGCTAGGACCCGGATCGGACGTTATCCTCAGAGCACGGTGTCCGAGACGACGAACTACATCTCCGGCGAGGACTTCGTGGTCGAGTTCCTCGGCTACCGCTTCAGCTTCAACGCCGTCGACTTCGAGCAGCGGGTCAATGCGGCGGCCGTCAAGCTGGGGCTCGTCGAGCCGGGCGAGCTCGAGGAGGAGGAAACGGCCGACCTCGTCGAGTTGACCGCCCACGGCCACATCCCCGAGCCGCGCAGCGCGCTAGGCGCCTACCTCGTGCGCAACTGGGAGCGCATCGCTCTCATCGGCGACGAGTCGCTCGTCTACTGGCTGCGCAAGCTCATCTTCCGCGGCGCCTGGCTCGACCACCGCGTGAAGGAGAACCTGCTCGAGATCGCGTGGGACGACGACTCCTCGGAGTTCGGCTATCGCGATCCGCGAGGCGGCCGAGCGCTCCTCGAGTTGGCCCCCGTGCCCTCCTGGCACGAGCTCCAGTACAGGCGCTAGAAGAGCGCTTCGCCGGTCTTCGTCGCGCCCACGTGCGCTCGGCCGAGCTCGGTCACGATGCGGCCGCGCTGCGTCCGTTGGATGAGCCCGAGCTGAAGCAGGTACGGCTCGTAGACGTCCTCGATCGTGTCCGGCTCCTCCCCGAGCGCGACGGCGAGCGTCGAGAGGCCGACGGGCCCGCCCCCGAACTTGTGCAGGATGGCGGCGAGAAGCTCGCGGTCGATCCGCTCGAGCCCGGTCTCGTCGACCTCCAGAAGCGCGAGTGCTTCGCGGGCGACCTCGATCGTGACGGCGCCGTCGTGGCGTACCTCGGCCACGTCGCGTACGCGGCGCAGGATGCGGTTCGCGACCCGCGGCGTCCCGCGCGCCCGCCGCGCGATCTCTCCCGCCGCCTCGTCGGCGATCTCGACGTTGAGGATCCGCGCCGAGCGGCGGACGATTCGCGCCAGGTCGTCGACGCCGTAGTAGTCCAGCCGGTACGTCATCCCGAAGCGGTCGCGAAGCGGAGTCGTGAGGAGGCCGGTGCGAGTCGTCGCGCCGACGAGCGTGAACGGCGAGAGGTCGAGCGTCAGTGTGCGCGCTGCCGGTCCCTGCCCGACGACGATGTCGAGCCGGAAGTCCTCGAGGGCCGGGTAGAGGATCTCCTCGACCGCCCGGCTCAGCCGGTGG
>DASXRO010000240.1:0-3243 GCA_036506555.1 Gaiellaceae bacterium | reverse complement strand
CTGGAGCGCGGTCACGCCTGCGCGTGAGCCGGCCACCTTGAAGTCCATGTCACCGAGGTGGTCCTCGGCGCCCTGGATGTCGGTGAGGATGACGTAGTCGTCGCCCTCCTTGACGAGGCCCATGGCGATCCCGCCGACGGGGGCCTTGATCGGCACGCCGGCGTCCATGAGCGCGAGAGTCGACCCGCAGACGGAGCCCATCGAGGACGAGCCGTTCGACTCGAGCGTCTCCGAGACGAGCCGGATCGTGTACGGGAAGTCCTCGAGCGGCGGGATCATCGGCTCGAGCGCCCGCTGCGCGAGCGCGCCGTGGCCGATGTCACGGCGCTTGGGGCCGCGCATGAAGCCGGTCTCCCCGACCGAGTAGGGCGGGAAGTTGTAGTGGTGCATGTAGCGGCGCTCCGATTCGAGGGAGAGGTCGTCGATCCGCTGACCCTCCTTGGCGGTTCCGAGCGTGAGGAGCGTCATGATCTGCGTCTGTCCGCGAGTGAAGAGCGCCGAGCCGTGCGTGCGCGGCGAAACGCCCACCTCGCACTCGATCTGCCGGATCTCGTCGGTGCCGCGCCCGTCGGGGCGCCGCTTCTCGACGGCGATCTTCTTCCGCACGAGATCCTTGTAGATCGCCTCCGCGGACTTCTTCACGAACTGGCGGGTGAGCGCGTCCTTCACGGTCGGGGCCTCCCCGTCGACCGTCGCCGGCCCGATCGGGAACGGCAGCTCGACGGTCTCGATGATGCGATCGAAGAGCAGGTGGCGCTTGGCCGACTTGAGCTCCTTCGAGTCCTGTTCCGCTTCCGTGAGGGCGCGGAGCTCGTCCTCGAACTGCTCGCGCACCGGGCCCGAGACGGCCTCGATGCGAAGCCGCTCGAGGAGGAGGTCGAGGCTCGAGCGCACCTGCGTCTCCTTGATGATGTCCTCTTCGGTCGAGTCCATCGTCAACGGCGGGCAGAGCTCGCCGGCGATCTCCTCGATCGCAGTCGCCGCCTCGCGGAGGCCGACCTCCGCGATGCGCTCGCGGACACGGCCGCCGTATTCCTGCTCGAACTCGCTCGTCATCTCGGCATCGAGCCACTTCGGCTTGCCGGCCTGGCGCCTGAGGTCTTCCTGCGCCTCGCACAGCTTCTTGATCTCGCCATGGGCGAGCTCGAGGGCCTCGAGAAGCAGGTCCTCGGGGATCTCCTCGCCGCCGCACTCGACCATCGTGAGCCCTTCCTTCGTGCCCACGACGATCAGGTCGAGCTTCGAATCTTCGTTCAGCTGCGGGAGCGTCGGATTGATCACGAACTCGTCGTCGACGAGGCCGATGCGAACGGCGCCGACCGGGCCGAGGAAGGGCAGCGGCGAGATCATCAGCGCGGCCGAGGCGCCGTTGATGCAGAGGATGTCGTAGGGGGTGATGAGGTCGGCCGAGAGCGTCGTGCAGATGACCTGCACCTCGTTCGTGAAGCCTTTCGGCCAGAGCGGCCGGATCGGCCGGTCGATCATGCGCGCGGTCAGGATCGCCTTCTCGGTCGGCCGTCCTTCGCGCTTGAAGAAACCCCCGGGGATCTTCCCGGCGGCGTACATCCGCTCCTCGACGTCGACCGTGAGGGGGAAGAAGTCCGCGCCTTCGCGGGCCTCGGTCCGGCCCTGGGCGGTCGCGAGGACCATCGTGTCGCCCGCGCGGACGAGAACGGCCCCGTCGGCCTGTTTGGCCAACTTGCCGGTCTCGAATGTGATCTCGTCCCGGCCGACGGCCACCGCGACGCGCGCGTTGCTCGAAACCATCGTGCTCATGTGTTGCCTCCTCTTTCTCTCCCGGGAGATGAAGGCGGAGGTTTGAGGCAACACCGAAGCGGGGCTCCCTCAAACTTCCACCGGCGCCTCCCGGCTTCTTGTCCTAGCGGCGCAGGCCCAGGTCCTTGATCAGCTGGCGGTAGCCCTCCAGGTTTCTCTTCTGCAGGTAGTTCAGGAGGCGCCGGCGGCGGCCCACGAGCTTGAGCAGTCCGCGGCGGGAATGATGATCCTTCCCGTGTGTCCGCAGATGCTCTGTCAAGGACTCGATCCGTCGCGAGAGCAGCGCGATCTGGACCTCGGGCGAACCCGTGTCTGCGTCGCTCTTGCCGTGACCGGCAACGACATCCTGCTTGGCCTCTTTGGTGAGTGCCATGAGCCGTAGGCTAGCAAAGGTGCGCTTGAGCCCCAGTGTTGCCGCAGGCCATCCGGCCACTGCTGAAGCGGGTTTCGGGGTGCTCGAGGATGGAGGGACGGCCGCCGACGCGGCGGTCGCCGCCTCGCTCGCCTCCTGCGTGGCGGAGACGGTGATGACCGGAATCGCCGGGGGCGGCCATGCGCTCTGGCTCGACGGAACCGGCGAAACACGCCTGCTCGACTTCTTCGTCACCGTCCCCGGGCTCGGCGAGCCGCCGAAGGAGACCGAGCTGCTCGACATCGGCGTGCCCTTCGGGAACGAGCTCGTCCACTACGCGGTCGGGATCGCCTCCTGCGCGGTGCCGGGCGTCCCCGCCGGACTGCACGAGCTCTGGAGCCGTTACGGACGCCTGCCGTGGCGGCGGCTCGTCGAGCCTGCCCTCGCCTTGGCGAAGGAGGGCGTCCAGATGCCTCCTGCCCATGCCGCGTGCCTCGCGATGCTCGCGCCCGTCATGACCATGCGGGAGGGCGCCCGCTTCTACTCGCCCGGCGGGCGGCTCCTCGAGGCCGGCGACCGGCTGCGGCAGCCCGGCCTCGTCCGCATGCTCGAGGTCGTCCGTGAGGAGGGCGTCCGCAGCTTCTACGAGGGCTCGCTCGCCGAGGGTCTCCTCGAGCTCATGGCCGAGCGAGGAGGACGCGTCAACGGGCGGGATCTGGACGAGTACGAGACGTTCTGGCTCCAACCGCTCGAGAGCGCGTATGCCGGGTACCGCGTCCTCACCCGCGGTGGGCTGACGGCCTCGCTCGGCGCGATCCTGGCCGAGCTCCCGCCGCTCCGCGGAGTCTCCCCGGCGGAGCGCGCGCTCAGCCTCGCCCGCGTGCTCGTCGCGCTTCCCTACAGCGGCGATCCCGAGCCCCTCGGGGATACGACGAACCTCGTCACCGCCGACGGAGACGGCAACGCCTGCGTCCTGACGACCAGCCTGGGCCTCGGTTCGGGCGACTACCTCCCCGGATTCGACGTCCACCTGAACAGCATGCTCGGCGAGGCCGACCTGCTCGTGAACCCGCTCGAGCCCGGCCAACGGATGGAGAGCATGATGGCTCCGACGG
>DASXRO010000239.1:0-3416 GCA_036506555.1 Gaiellaceae bacterium | reverse complement strand
CGCCGGCGCGGTCAGGAGCGGCTGGAGCACGGCCGGGAAGTGCGCGGCCGTCCCGCGCACGAGGAATCGTCCGTGCTCGGCGATCGAGCGTCCCAGCTCCGAGTAGATGTACTCGTCGGGGAAGTAGACGGGGCTGGCGCGCAGCCAGCCGGTCAACGTGCGAAGGACGAAGCTGGCCGCGACGATCGCTCCGAGCCAGTGCAGGGGCTTGACGCGAGCGAGCGTGAGCCCTCGCGTGCGTGCGAGACGATCGGAGCGGGCGGCGACTGCCACGCTCCCTCTATCGGGCTACGCCGCGGGCCCCTTGAGCTAGCTCGTAGCTAGCTCTGCTGTGGCTCGACGCGGTGCTGCTCCTCCGCCCGGGCGTAGGCGATGAAGAGCCGGCAATGCGGGCACTTGAAGCCCTGGTGGCGGTCCGACTCGCCGCTCAGAAGCTCCGCCTCGAACTGCTTGTTGCAGTGAGGGCAGACGACTTCATAGGGGCCGTCCGCCTTGGATGGTTGGGCCACCCTTGGAGGATAGCCACGCTCACCGTGCACACTGTGTCGCATGTCGCCGCAGCGGCGCACCGCTCTCGTCTCGATCTTCGCAGCCCTGGCACTCATCGGCCTCAAGCTGGCGGCCGGGATCCACGCCGGCAGCCTCGGCCTCCTTTCCGAGGCCGCGCACTCGGGTACCGACCTGGTGGCCGCGCTCCTCACGTTCTTTGCCGTCGGCGTCGCCGGTCGCCCGGCCGACCCGGGCCACCCCTACGGGCACGGCAAGGCGGAGCACCTCGCTGCCCTGGCCGAGGCCGCGCTCCTCGTCCTCATCTCGCTCGCCATCGCCGCGGGCGCGATCGTGCGGCTGGTCGAGGGAAGCGGCCACGTGAACGCGGACTGGATCGCATTCTCCGTCATCGGAATCGTCATCGCAGTCGACGTCAGCCGCGCATCCGTGTCGGCGCGCGCGGCCCGTCGGTACGCCAGCGCCGCGTTTGCGGCGAGCGCCTTGCATTTCTTGAGCGACTTCGCGGGCTCGACGGCCGTGCTCGTGGGACTGCTCGTGGTCCGCGCGGGCCATCCGCAGGGCGATGCGGTTGCGGCCCTCTTCGTCAGCGTCCTCGTCCTCGGAGCGGCGAGCCGCCTGATCAAGACGAACGTCGACGTCCTCATGGATCGCGTTCCCGCCCGCGAGAGAGATGCCGCCCAGGCTGCGATCGAGGAGCTCGGTCCTCGTGTCCAGCTCCGCCGGCTGCGGATGCGCCGCGCCGCGGGCCGTCATTTCGCCGACGTCGTCGTGGCCGTCCCCCCGGCCGCCGCGGTAGAGCAAGGCCACGCTGTCGCGGACGCCATCGAGGAGGCTGTCGAACGCGTTGTGCCCGGCGCAGACGTGGTCGTCCACGTCGAGCCCCAGGAAGCGGAAGCCTTGCGGGAGCGAGCGTACGCGGCGGCCGTTCGAGACCCGCGCGTGCAGGAGGTGCACAACATCGTCGTCCTCGAGGTGGGCGCCCGAATCGAAGTGTCGCTCCATCTGAAGCTGCCGGGCGAGCTCTCCCTCGAGCAGGCTCACGAGGTCGCTTCCGCCGTCGAGCACGAGATCCTCGCGTCGCTTCCCGAGGTGGACGCCGTCCAGACGCACCTCGAACCGTTGAAGGAGCCGGCCGCCGGCCGCCCCGTCGCCCAGGGCGACGGCTCCCGAGCGGCAACGGAGATCCGGGAGATCGTCCGCTCGATTACCGGCGAAGAGCCGCGCGAGCTGCGACTTCTGAACACCGAAGTGGGCCTGGTCGCATTCCTCACGGTGGGCATGGAGCCGGAGCGCCCGCTGGCCGAGGCGCACGCGCGCGCGACCGAGGTCGAGCGGAGAATCCGCCGCGCGCAGCCGGGCATCGCGGAAGTCGTCGTCCACACCGAGCCCTAGGTTTTTGCTCCCGCAAGGCGGGTAGCTACGGCCATGCCGAACGAGAAAGGGCGGCACCACGGCTCAGAAGAAGGCCTCCGGCCGCAAAGGCGGCAGGGCCTCGCGCCCGCAAGTCCTGACTACTGGTCCTCGATCCGCAAGCCTTCGAGGACCTCTTCGATGAAGGGGCGGTCGCCGTAGACGCCCAGGTAGAGCTGGTCGAGGCACTTGGCACCGTGTCCCTCGCTGATTTCGGGTCCCGGGAGGCCGCATCCAGGTTCGACCGCCACCTCGAGCCAGCGCTCCCCGATGACGTCGAGCGTCAGGCTCGGGGCCGCCGCCCTCACCTGATTCCGGCGAAAGGGGGAGCGGTGGAGCGGCGTCGACGACCGGAAACCCTTCGGCCGTCTCGAGCACGCCGAGACTCCGCGCTACCCTGTCCGCCTCGCCCCGGTCTCTGAGGTCGGCGAGCACGGTCCACGAGCCGGCACGCATCCCGATCTGGTCGGGAGCGGGCTCGACCGGTCCGTAGGCGAAGTCGAGCCCGAAGCGCGGAGGCAGATCGTCCGGTAGCCGCGAGGGCGAGCCTCTTCACTCCCGGGGTACGGCCGAGACGGAGGCTGAGGTCCTGATCGAGAGGTGGGGGAGAGAGGATTCGAACCTCTGAAGGCTGAGCCAACGGGTTTACAGCCCGTCCCCTTTGGCCACTCGGGAACTCCCCCGCGAGCCCGCGCATTGTAGCGAGCGGCCGGACGAGCTCCTGGCCCGTGAGCGCCGCCCCCGCTCCCCCATTGAGGGGTAGCGGGGCCTAAGCAGGTCGCCGATAGGCCAGATGGCGCCTTATGGATTTGGACGGACTACTGGCACGAGTCATCGAGCTCGGCGGCAGCGACATGCACCTCAAGGTCGCATCGCCGGCGATGGCGCGCGTGGACGGAGAGCTCGCTCCGATCGAGGAGCGGCTCCTGACCGACAGCGATCTCGAGACCATCGTCAGCCTCGTGACGGAGCTGACGCCCGCCAAGCGGGAGGGCTTCTTCACGCACGGGGAGCTCGACACCGCCTACATGGCAGAGGGGCTCGGCCGCTTCCGGGTCAACGGATTCCGCCAGCGCGGAGCCATCTCGTTCGCCTTCCGCTTCATCCCGAAGGAGATTCCGAACTTCGACAAGCTCGGCCTGCCGGAGGGCGTGAAAGCGCTCGCCGACGAGCATCGTGGGCTCGTGCTCGTGACGGGCGCGACCGGCTCGGGGAAGTCGACGACGCTCGCGACCATGATCAACACGATCAATCGCAGCCGGAAGCACCACATCGTCACGATCGAGGACCCGATCGAGTTCGTGCACGACGACTGGGGCTGCATCGTCAATCAGCGCGAGGTCGGTATCGACACAGACTCGTACTCGGAAGGGCTTCGTCGCGTCCTGCGCCAGGACCCTGACGTCATCCTGCTCGGCGAGCTCCGTGACGAGGAGTCGGCCCAGGCCGCTCTGAGAGCGGCCGAGTCCGGCCACTTCGTCCTCTCGACGATGCAC
>DASXRO010000238.1:0-3705 GCA_036506555.1 Gaiellaceae bacterium | reverse complement strand
CGCCCCCACCCCGAGAGCGGCCAGACCGAACCTCCTGATGCGTGAGGGAGACAAGCTCGTGCTGCCTTCTACCCCGGCGAGATGAGATTGCGATGAGACCTAGCCGCGGTTGTGGTTCACGAGCTCGATGTTGTTTCCGTCTAGATAGCGCACGTTCCTAACACTCATCTCGGAAAATGCGTTACCCTGCGGATGAGGCCGGAGGCGATGACATTCGACGTCTATACCCGCGTTTCGAAGCTGGGCGAGCGCTCTGAGGACAACCTCCGCTCGCCCGAGTTGCAGGAGGCGGCCTGCCGCGACTGGGCAGCGCGCGCAGGCCTCGAGATCGGCGAAGTCGCGAGCGACAAGAACGTCTCCGGCTCGACGGCAGCCGAGGAGCGGAAGCTCGGGCGCCTGATCGAGAAGATCGAGCGGGGCGACTCCGAGGGGATCATCACGAGCTACCTCGACCGCTTCGCCCGCGACGTCATCGCCTCCTGGCTGGCGCTCAAGCGGATCACGGAGGCAGGCGGGCGCCTCGTCTGCGTCGGCGACGGCTTCGACTCGGCGGCGCCCGGCTCGAAGGAGTCGATGGGCTACCGGATGGTCGCCGCGGAGGCCTACCTCGACCGCACGCGCGCCAACTTCCTGGCGGCCCAAAACGGAGCCGCCGAGCGGGGCGTGTACCTCGCCGCCAGGCCGCCCTTCGGCTACCGGCGAAAGGACGAGCTCGATCCCGAGTACGACGCGCGCGGGCGCCTGATCAGGGACGCCCGCCTCGTCGTCGACGAGGAGGAGGCTGTCCTCGTCAGGGAGCTGTTCAGGCGCCGGGCCGCGGGGGCCAACTTCGGCGAGTTGCTCCGTTTCCTCGAGGAAGAGGGCGTGCGCATGTCCAAGAGCGGCATCCGTGCCCTCCTCGCAAACCGCGCCTACCTGGGGGAGATGGAAGTCCAGAGCGGGCGCAAGGGCGCCACCCGCACCGTGCGCGGTACGTGGACGACGCTTCTGACCGAGAGCGAATGGCAGTCCGCCCAGCGCAAGGCCGCCTTCGCCCCCCGGGATGGATCGCTCGCCCGCCAAGCGCGGGCGCACGGGCTCGTCTACTGCGGCACCTGCGGCAAGAAGCTTCGCGTGGGCGCCTACGGGAAGGCGGGCGCTCGCAAGCCCACCTACGTCTGCACCGAGCGCGATTGCGCCGCCCACCCCGCGATCGCGGCCTTCAAGTTGGACAGCTGGCTGGAGGGGCTCATCTACGACGCGCTCTGCGACCCGGAGCACTGGGCCCGCCCGTACGTGGCCGCCGTCATCGAGGGCTCGGACGCCTACGAGCGCGCGCTCGCCGACGTCGAGGCCGCCCAGCAGGACCTGGCCGACTACCGGGACAACGTCGAGGTGCAGCGCCTGCTGGGAATCGAGGGCTTCGCCGCCGGGCTCGCCACGCGCAGCGACGCGCTCACGCTCGCGCGCGCGAGGCTGGCGCAGTGCCGCCCGGCGAGCACGCTCACGGTGAGCCCGAAGCTCGCCGCCGAGTGGGCGGGCATGAGCCTGGCGGAGCGCGGGGCGGAAGTTGGCGCCTGGGCCGATCGCGAAGCCCTGGCCCGGTTCATCCGCCGGGTGGTCGTCAAGCCCGCCGTGACCCGTCGCCTCCCGCGGCGCCCGAAGCTGACGAAGGAGGAGTGGGCAAACCCGCAGAACAGGAAGGCGCAGGCCTGGCTCGCCGCCAACCGGGCGGCGGTCGAGGACCGCATCGTCGAGGTGCTCTTCGTCGGCCAGCCCGAGGCCGAGAAGGTCGAGTCGCTCGTCCCACCTCGCTCCAGCGCGCCTCCGCACCGAGCCTGACGACCGGCGCCGAGCCGCCCGGAGTGCAGCGTCCCGGCGACCACCCATAGGCCTCCTCGACCACCGCGCGACGAAGAGCTCGTCCGTTGAGGGAACAGGTGTAGACGGTGCCTCGCGAGCAGGCCGCAAACAAGATCCAATCCTAAGCCGGGTGCGCGCGCGAGAAGCTTTAGCTGCCCCGTCGCGTTCTGTTAAGAACGCGACTTCCTATCGACTCGCCGGGATGCAGGACAGGCCGCTCCTCCGCGCCTCCAGCCAGTTCAAAGCGATTGCTTGACACACAGCGCACGACGATGGATTATTCGCTCGTTCTCCAGGCGGCGCAGGTGGTGCGTCGCGGGTGGTGATGTGAGTGAAAAGGCCGTTCTGACATAGAGGCACTTACTGGCGTTGCGCCGACCTGAATCGACGTGCGCCGGCTCTTTCACCCTCCAGTAGAACCCTAGGCAAGCCAACAAGCGAGCAAGAGGCTCGCTCAGCGGCTGTTGAAGAGGAGATCCCGTGTCCGTTGTCGAGGCCGCCCCCGTGCCCGACACGGCGGTGGCGGACCACCATATGAGCGAGCGAAGGCACGCCCGTGAGCGCGTCGTCGCCACCGTGCTCTTCACCGACATCGTCGGTTCGGTGACGCGTGCTTGGGAACTCGGTGACCGCGCGTGGTGCGACCTCCAGGAGCGCCACGAAGCACTCGTGCGCTTCGAGCTTGCCCGCCACGACGGCCAGGAACTCGATACCTCCGGCGACGGCTTCTTCGCCACCTTCGACGCTCCGGGCCGCGGGATCGCCTGCGCGTGCGCGATTACCGAGCGCGTTCGCTCGCTCGGCCTCGAAACGCGCGCCGGGCTCCACGTGGGCGAGCTCGAGCAGCGCCAGCTTAAGGTCAGTGGCGTTGCGGTCCTGATTGGGGCACGAATCGCCGCGCGCGCAAGAGCGAGCGAGGTGCTGGTCTCGAGGACGGTGAAGGAGGTCGTCACTGGCTCGGGCATCTGCTTCAAGGATCGCGGAGCGCATACGCTGCGCGGCCTCCCCGGGCGCTGGCGTCTCTTCGCCGTCGACCATGGCATCGACCGCGCCTCGATTTAGAAGATCGCTGGGTCGACCTGGTAAGGGACGCGGGGTGGCACGGGCCTGCATCAAGGTCGCCGTATGCAGGTCGCGAACTATCGAAAGAGCGACACCGATCGAACGCGCTACTGAAATGGAGGAGGCGCTGGGACGTCGAACCGCTCGATTACCCGGCGAATGTCGTGTTCGTCGCGCTCGCTCCACTCGTAACCCATGCGAAACCGGAGTTGCAAGACAGGGCTCAGACAGCGAACTGGTCGCCCCGCAATGACGCCCGTGGCGCCGAGATCCTTGGCCGGGTAGCGGCCCCACGCTCGGCCGCTCTCCGAGAGCTGCTGCCATCCATCGCCCGAGTGGTCGAAGATCAGCGGATGAAAGTCCACTTCGCGCCCACGCGCGTCTCGCATGACCAGACGCGCCGGAAGTCCTGGTTCGATGCTTTTGTCGGGCTCGAAACCGCGCTCCGCTACGGCTTGTCGAGCGCGCTCGAGCTCATCGCGATCGAGTGCCAGGTCAAGGTCGGAGTACGGCCGCGTCTCTTCGCCGAGGAGGGCATCCACTCCCCAGCCGCCATCCACCCACACTTCGATTCCCGCCAAGTCGAGCCAGCCCAGCACTTCGAGTACCTCATCCGCGGTCATCGACTCCGCTTCGAAGTGTCTCGCTGCATGTCGCTCTTTGCCAGGAAGGCGACCCCTCGCCTGCGCGCTGCGCGAATCCAGCTCCGCCCCCTGACGGGGTCGAGACCGGCAGGCGTGCGGTTTACGCGCCTAGCCGCTTACAGAATCACAATAGTTACTGTATAGGACTCGGTACCGC
>DASXRO010000237.1:0-14510 GCA_036506555.1 Gaiellaceae bacterium | reverse complement strand
CGCGGGCGGGCGCCTCTATACTCGCCGCCGGGATGGAGTTCGACCTCTCGCCCGAGCAGCGCGAGATCCGAGCGCTCGCGAGGGACTTTGCGAGGGCCGAGATCGAGCCGCACGCCGCCGAGTGGGATCGCGAGCACCGGTTTCCCCGCGAACTCTTCCCCAAGCTCGCCGAGCTCGGCCTGATGGGGGTCTGCGTTCCCGAGGAGCTGGGGGGCGCCGGAGCCGACTTCCTCTCCTACGTTCTCGTCCTGGAGGAGCTCTCGCGCGCGGATGCGGGAGTCGGCGTCACAGTCGCAGTGCACACGAGCGCGGCCACGCTCCCGATCGTCGAGCACGGCAGCGACGAGCAGCGCGCGGCTCTCGTGCCGCCGCTCGCGCGCGGCGAGAAGATCGGCGCCTTCGCCTTGACGGAGGCTGAGTCCGGCTCCGATGCCGCTTCCCTGCGCACCCGGGCCGAGCGCGACGGCGACGGATGGCGAATCACGGGCGCGAAGCAGTGGATCACGAGCGGCGGCGAAGGGGGAACGATCGTCCTCTTTGCGCGGACGGAGGCGGGAATCTCCTGCTTCGCCGTCGACGGTCGCGCCGAGGGCCTCGAGGTGGCGCGGGAGGAGGAGAAGCTCGGACTGAACTCGAGCTCGACGGTCGACCTCGTTCTCGAAGACGTGCGCGTCGGCCCCGACCGGCTTCTCGGCGAGGACGGAAAGGGTTTCCAGATCGCGATGATCACCCTCGACGGCGGCCGGATCGGAATCGCCGCGCAGGCCGTCGGGATCGCGCAGGCGGCCTTCGAGGTCGCGCGCGCGTACGCCCTCGAACGACGGCAGTTCGGCAAGCGGATCGCCGACTTCCAGGCGATCCAGTGGAAGCTCGCCGACATGGCGACGGAGATCGAGGCAGCCAGGATGCTCGTGCACCGGGCGGCCTGGCTCCGCGACAACGACGAGCCGTACGTGGAGGCGGGCGCGATGGCGAAGCTCTTCGCGTCGGGTGTGGCGCGGCGGCAGACGGCGGAGGCGATCCAGGTGCTCGGCGGCTACGGCTACACGAAGGAATTCCCCGTTGAGCGCTACTACCGCGACGCCAAGATCACCGAGATCTACGAGGGGACGAGCGAGATCCAACGGCTGGTCATCGCGCGGTCGATCCTCGGCCTGCGGCGCGCGGCGAAGGTGGGCGCATGACTCGGAGGCGCGACGAGCCGGTGCGCTTGACGCGGATCTACACGCGCGCGGGCGACGCGGGCGAGACGAGTCTCGGCGACGGAGCCCGCGTGCCGAAGACCGATGCTCGCATCGAGGCCTACGGCACCGTTGACGAGCTCAACTCCTTCCTTGGCTTCGCGCTCGCCTGCCCCGACCTCCCCGAGGAGTTCCGGCCCTGGCTCGGGCGGATCCAGAACGATCTCTTCGACCTCGGGGCCGACCTCTCCGTCCCGCTCGACGACGCTCGTGAGCGGTTGCGCGTGCAGCAGGCGCAGGTCGAGGCGCTCGAGGAGCTCTGCGACCTCGTCAACGACCGGCTCGAGCCGCTCAAGAGCTTCGTCCTGCCGGCGGGCGGGGAGGCCGCCTCACGACTCCACCTCGCCCGGAGCGTGTGCCGCCGGGCCGAGCGGCTCGCGGTCGGGCTCGCGGAGGCAACCGAGATCAACCCGGCAGCGCTCGCCTATCTGAACCGCCTCTCCGACCTCCTCTTCATCCTCGCCCGGGCTGCGTCGGCCGGCGCCGAGACGCTCTGGAAGCCTGGGAACTCGGGCTAGCGGCCGCCGCGTCGTTCGTGGCGGCTCTCCTCGGGGGAGCCGTTGGCCTCGTCCTTGGCAGTCTCCGCCTCCCGGCGATCCTCCTCGCCTCTTCGAGCCCCGCCGCGGCCGCGGGAGCGAACATCGCGGTCAGCGCGGCGGCGGCGCTGACGGGAGGCGTCGCGCACTGGCGGGCGGGCCGCGTCGACTGGCGCATAGCCGCCTGGATGACTCCGCCCTCGGTCGCCGCCGCGTTCCTCGGCGGCTACTTCGGCGGGCTCGTGCCCGACACGATCCTGCTCGGCGTAATCGCCGCGGTCCTGGCCTGGAACGGCCTTCAACTGCTCGTTGCGCTGCGCACCCCGCGGAGGGCTGAGCGCCCGCGCCTGGCGGCAGTCGTTGCCGGCGCCGTCATCGGCGTCGTCGGAGGCGCGGTCGGCTTGATCCTGGGCACGCTCCGCATGCCCGCTCTGCTCGGGAGCGTCGGTCTCGACGCTCGCCTCGCGGTCGGCACGAACCTCGTGGTCGGCTTCTTTCTCGGCGTCTCCGGGTTCGCCGGCCACGCCGCGCGGCTCGAGGTGGACTGGAGCGTGCTCGCCGTCAGCCTCGCCGCGGCCGTCCCGGGTGCGTGGCTCGGCGCCCGCCTCACGGGAAAGCTGTCGGAGGAGGCGCTGAAGCGGGCGATCGGGGCCACGCTGCTCGTTGTCGCCGTCGCGATCGCCGTGGAGGCGGCAGTCTAGAGCCGGCTCGCGAGCCGGCGCATGCTTCCGGTCACCGCCCGCGCGAGGCGCTGATCCCAGAAGAGGAGCGGCTCCTCGCCGACGGCCGTCGGCGGTGCAATCCGCCCGCCGCGGGCCCGCAGGGCGACCGCTCCGGCGGCGAGGAACGCCCCGCCGAGGAGCATGAGGCCGAGCAGCCGGCGCAGCCCCGAAGCGGACTCGTCGGCCGCAGGGGTGAAGCTCTCCGGCTGGACGCCGTCGGGGCCGGGACTCTCTGCAACCGGCGGAGAAGGAGCGCCGCTGGCGGGCGATCCGCCGGTGGATCCGCCGGGCGACATGGATCCGGAGTAGTACGACGTCCCACCGGGCCCGCTGCCCGTCGCTGGGGGCACCGGAGAGGACACGCTGCGGAAGGCGCCGCGCGAGACCTTGAGCGAGACGGCCGTCCCCTTGGGCACGAGCCCGGAGCGCCCGGCGCTGATGACGCGGCCCGAAGGAATGCTCGTCGAGAATGCGTAGCTCACGGATCCGCTCTTCAGGCCGCGCGCCTTGAGGCGCGATTTGGCCTGGGCGAGGGTCAGCTTCTTCACGTTGGGGACGATGACGAGCGCGACGGTCTTCGCACCGACGTTGCCTGCCACGTCGCGGGCCGCCACCCGGAAGGAGCGCGTGTCCGTTGCCTTGAACGCGCCCATGTCTGCGGAGCGCGCCGAGTTCGGGAGCGTCTTCGCGAGCACGCCGTTGGAATAGACGAGATAGGCATTGATGAGGCCGCTGTTGTCCGTTGCCGCCTTCCACGTGAGGACAAGACGGCCGCTCGAGTTCGATCCGGAGAAGCCGGCCGGCTTCGACGGCGTCTGGATGTCCTTCAAGAGCGCGAAGGAGGAGAGATGCTTGGTGAGCACGTGGACGTCGGATCCGGCCTTGTAGTAACCGTCCACCCAGCCGGCCGGGAGCGTCTGCCCACTCGGCACGGGCTCGATCACGCGCCATGAACCGCTCTCCAGCGTCGCCGGGACGGCGTTGGCGGGAGCGCTGCCGAGGTTGATGTCGAGCGCACTGTCGAATGAGTGGACGGCGACGCCGCTGAGAGCCCAATAGGCGGTGACGTCGTAGATGTCGCCGGCGGTCTGGAAGCCGCCCGAGACGCTCACCGGCGGGCGCGGGTCGACGCGGATGACGAGCCAGTCGCCGGCGGGTGCGCCGCTCCAGGCACCGGCGGGAACGAAGACTTCGCCGACGCCGTCGGCTGCCTCGAGCGTCGTTGCCGTGCCCGCGAACGAGTTCGCCTCGACCCACGGGTAGTCCGCGGCCAGGAGGGACCAGACGGTGAAGTGGATGAGGATGGTGCGCGTGTTCCCGGCCAGGTCCGTGAGCTCGCCGGAGAACGTATGCGGCGTGTCGTCGAAGAAGCTGGTGTACGTCACGCTCGGCCCGGCGATCAGCGGTGCAGGCGCGGCGACGCCGTCGATCTCCGCATTGGCGATGTCGGAGACGTCCTCGTCCGCGACGATGGTGAGCGTGCCTGCCGACGGGACGACCGCGCCGTCCGGAGGCGTGGAGGACGAAACCGACGGCGCCGTGTTGTCGACGGTGACGTCGTGGATCGCAGACGACGCCGAGTTGCCTGCGTTGTCAGTCGCAAGCGCCCTCAGGCGGAAGTCGCCGTCGGCCACGGCAGTCGTGTCCCAGTTCGCCGCGATCGCTGTCCACGCGCCGCCGCCGGCGGGCGAGCGCTGGATCGTGAGGCTTGCGAGACCCGAGCCGGAACCGTCGTCGGCGGAGGCGTCGAGCGCGACCGTCCCGCGCAGGTAGGTGCCGGGGTCGGTCAGCGAGGCGCTCGGCGCGGTCGCGTCGATCGTCCACGCGTGGCCGTCGGGGGTCGCGTCGGTGTTGTCCGACGTGTCGGTCGCGCGGACGTCGAAGGTGTGCGCGCCGTCCGCCAGGCCCGTGTAGGAAGCCGGGCTCGTGCAAGCTGCGAAGGAGCCGTCGTCGAGCGAGCACTCGAAGGTGCTGCCCGCCTCGTCCGACGTGAAGGAGAAGCTCGCGTCGCCGCTCGCGGAGAGCGCGCCGGGTGCGGAGGTGATCGTCGTCTCGGGCGGATCGAGGTCGAGGTCGTCGTTGACCGCCGTCCAGTCGAACTCGACGCTGAGGCCCGAGCCCTGATACGCGTTCTCGGCGCCGGCGCCCGCATCGGGGAAGCTGACGCGGAACTCATAGACGCGGGAGTCGCCCGCGGCCACGGTGCCGAGCGCGACCGGCGTCAGCGCGTCGATCTTGCCGTCGTACACGGTGACGGGGGACCCCGCGTTCGTCGTGTCCCTGACCCGCAGGTCGAGCTCGCCCGAGAGGTCGCCGCCGCCGGCCCCCGGAGTGTCGACGATGTTCGAGGTCGCCAGGGAGAGGTCGCCGGGCACCGTGCCGGTGTTCCCCAGCGTGACCGAATCCGTGACCGAGTCGCCGGGCCGCATGCCGGCGAGAGTGAGAATGGCGGCGCCCTCTTTCGTGTTGGAGAGCGTGAGCGAGCCGCCGCCGCCGGTTAGCTGGATGTCGATGCGCTCCGGGCTCTGTGAGGCGGAGAGCAAGGCGAGACAGCCGGCCACGACGAGGACGGCCAGCACCTCGAGGCGCAGGAACGCGCCGCGGGCCCAGCGGTGCCGGGCCCTTGGACGCGTGGTGTGGTGACCGGGCCGCATCTCCTAGAACTCCGCGTCCACCGGAGGCGTGGTCTCGAGGCACGTCACGGTGGTGATCGCGTTGCCTGCGAGGTCGGTCAAAGCCGCCGCGACCGGCCAGCTCGTCACACCCGCCGTGCCGGTTTGGAGGAACTGGGGCTTGTCCGGCGTGCCGAGCGTCAACGTGACGCTGGCGCCGCTTTGGGAGATGGTCGAGTTGGAGAACACGACGGTCTTGGTTGCCTGGACGTACCCGGCGCCGCCGAGCGTCACAAAGCCATTGATCAGGGTGGCGCCGGTGATCGAGAGGTGGTTGCCCGTGTCCATCGTGACGGTGACCGTCTGGGTGCCCGTGCCGTTCCAGCCGCCGACGATCGTGGCCGGGGCGATCTGCTCGCTGAACGTGAAGACGAGGGTGTCGCCCGCCTGCGGAAGCCCTGCGGTCGTGCCCGTGACGCCGGTCTGGATGTTGGTCGCTGTGGGAGCGGTGTTGTCCACGACCCGGTTCACGACCGTGGACGAATTGGTGACATTGCCTGCGTTGTCGGTGGTGACCGCGCGCAGGTCGTAGCCGCCGTCGGAGACACCGGTGGTGACCCATGAGCAGGAGTAGGGGGAAGTCGTGTCCGTGCAGATGTCCGTCCACGTCGACGTTCCGGTCGGGGCACTTTGGATCTTCACGTTGAGTACGCCCGAGCCGCCCGTATCGGTGCCGGTGGCGTTCAGGGTGACGGTCAGCCGCAGCGGCGAGCCGGGGTCGGTGAGGCCCGCGGTGGGCGCCGCGTTGTCCACGCGGCGGTTGGTGACGGTGGCCGACGTGGTCGAGTTGCCCGCGCTGTCCGTCGTGATCGAGCGCAGGTCGTAGAGGCCGTCGCCGCCCCAGGCGGTCGTGTCCGTGACGCACTGGTACGGGCTCGTGGTGTCTGTGCAGACGTCCGTCCAGACGCCCTGCCCCGCCGGCGAGCGCTGGATCTTCACGCTGGCGACGCCCGAGCCGCCGTCGGTGCCGGTTGCGCTGAGGGTGAACGCCGTCCCGCCGAACGCCGCGCCCGGGTCGGTCATGGTGGCCGTCGGCGCCGTGTTGTCGACGCGGCGGTTGGCCACGGTGGACGTATTCGTCCGCGCCGCGTTGTCCGTGGCGAGCGCCCGAAGATCGTAAAGGCCGTCCCCGCCCCAAGTCGTCGTGTCCACGCTTGCGCACTGGTACGGCGAGGTCGTATCGGTGCAGATGTCCGTCCAGACGCCCTGCCCCGCGGGGGAGCGCTGGATCGTCACGTTGAGGATGCCACCGCCGTCCGAGGCCGTCGCGTCGAGGTTGATCGTTCCCTTGATGTTCGCGCCGGGGTCGGTGAGGGAGACGGTCGGAGCGACGTTGTCGATGCGCCGGTTCGTGACCGTCGAGCTGGCGGAGTTCGTCGCCACGTCGGTCGCGACCGCGCGGAAGTCGTAGAGAGCGTCGCCGAGAGCCGTCGTGTCGAAGTTCGCGCACTGGTACGGGCTCGTGGTGTCGGTGCAGATGTCCGTCCAGACGCCCTGCCCGGCCGGCGAGCGCTGGATGACGACGTTGGCGACGCCGGAGCCCGCGTCGTTGGCGGTCGCCGCGAGGGTGATCGTCCCGGAGAGCGGGCTGCCCGGGTCGGTCATCGAGACCGTCGGGACGGTGTTGTCGACGCGGCGGTTCGTGACGACCGTCGAGTTCGTCGTGTGGGAGGCGTTGTCGGTCGAGACTGCGCGGAGGTCGTAGAGACCGTCGCCGACGCCGGTCGTGTCGAAGGAGCAGGAGTAGGGGGAAGTGGAGTCGGTGCAGATGTCCGTCCAGCCGCCTGCGCCGGCGGGGGAGCGCTGGATCTTGACGTTGAGGATCCCGCTCGCGTCCGAGGCGCCCGCGTCGAGCGTGACCGTGCCCCGGAGCGGCGTCCCTGGATCGGTGAGCGACGCCGTCGGGAAGACGTTGTCGATGCGCCGGTTCGTGACCGTCGAGCTCGCGGTGTTACCGGCGACATCCGTGGCGACGGCGCGGAAGTCGTATAGCGCGTCGCTCACGCTCGTCGTGTCGAAGCTCGCACACTGGTACGGGCTCGAAGAGTCGGTGCAGATGTCCGTCCAGATGCCCTGCCCGGCCGGCGAGCGCTGGATGACGACGTCGGCGACTCCGGAGCCCGTGTCGCTCGCCGTCGCTCCGAGTGAGACCGTCCCGGAAAGCGGGGTGCCCGGATCGGTCATCGAGACCGTCGGGACCGTGTTGTCGATGCGCCGGTCCGTCACGACCGCGGAATAGACCGTGCCCGTGCCCGTGTCCGCCGTGGCGCGGAGGTCGTAGAGCCCGTCGGGGACTCCCGTCGTGTCGTACGAGCAGGAGTAGGGCGAGCTCGGGTCGTTGCAGACGTCCGTCCAGCTGCCCGCGCCGGCGAGAGAGCGCTGGATCGTGACGGAGACGATCGCCCCGGTCGTCGTCGCGTCGAGGGTGATGGTGCCGCGAAGCGCCGAGCCCGGGTCGGTCAGCGTGACCGACGGGAAGACGGCCGCCGTGGAGAAGTCGTTGCTCGGGTTGGCGCTGTTCGCCGTGAACGCAGCCCCGGAGAAGCCGATGCCGCCTGCCACGGCGGCGACGGCGAGGAGGTTGGCTGCCCAGCGCATCTTCACGACCGGGCCTCCGGTGCCGGTGCCGCCCGCCGTGCATCACGCCGGATGCCCGCCAGGACGGCGAAGGCGATGAGGAGCGCCGGCAGGCAGATCACGATCATCCGCACCTTGCGAATCGAGAGGGCCGAGATGACGTAGCCGACGTAGGGAATGTCGAAGGCCACGCGGGCCTGTGTCTGCCCGTCGAGGCTGAACGTCCAAGGATCGGCCGTCTCGTTGGCGTCGCCCTTGGTGCGCAGGACGCGCCGGCCGAGCTGGTCGGAGCCGATCCAGACGATTCGGTGGGTGATGAGCCCCGTGGGCCCGGAACCGGGCGGGGGCGTGTAGGTGATGGCGTCGCCGACACGGAGGTCGGAGACGGGGACGACGTCGTCGAAGACCACCGAGCCGCGGTCGTACGTGCCCGTCATCGAACCGCTCGTGATGACGTAGCGCTGGTAGCCGAGGAGGCCGGGCAGGAGCATCAGGCCGGCGAGACCCAGGCACGCCACACAGAGTGCGGTTGCCAGGATCCTGCCTGCCCGCCGCGGCTTCCTCGGCTGCCAAACGTACGGGTCGTACGCAACTCGGTTGTTCATGGTCGACGCCTCCATTTCGGGTTCCCCTGAGCTGAGCGCCGGTCTGTCCCGGAACGTCGGGGCCGCGGGTTTGCGACCCCGACGCCTTGCGCTCAACCGCTGGAGCTCGCCGGTGTTACGAGGCGTCCCAGTCGAACTGGACGCTCGAGCTGTCGCCCTGGTAGGCGTTGCCCGCCGTGCCGTCGAAGGTCACCGCGAACTGGTAGCGGTGCTGCTCGTCGGCCGCGAACGTGCCCAGGGCGGTGGAGCCCATGGCCGCGATCGTCCCGGTGTACTTCACGGGATCGCCCGCATCGCACGTCGGCGTGCCGCTCGAGAAGTCGCCGCAGTCCTTCACGACGAGGTTCAACTTGGCCGAGAGTGGGTTGGTGCCGTCGGAGTCGACGATGTTCGAGCGCGAGAGCGTGAAGGCGCCGGAGAGCGAGCCGCTGTTCTGCACGTCGACCGTGCCGGTCGCGGAGTCGCCGGGCTTCATGTTGCTCGCGGTGAGGACCGCCAGGCCCTCCTTCGAGTTGAGGATCGAGAGCGTCCCGGCCGCGAACGTGTTGCTCGGGTTCGCAGACGTCGCCGTGAAGCTCGCGCTCGATCCTACGGCCACCGCCACCGCAGCAATGAGCGCCGTGAGAGCGCCCAGTGCCCGCATGGGATGGCGAGCTACGAAGGTTGTCATTGTCCTTTCCTTTCTGTGCCGCAGTTGCCGTTGACTTACCGTTGACGCTCTCGATATCGGTGGCGCCGGCGTGCCCAGGGCCGGGAAACGGTAAGAAAACGGTCTGTGACCCCTGAAAAGCACTCGTTCGAGGGACGGTCTGAGGGAAATTGAGCGCTGCGTAGAATGTGATTCGGCCATGGCCACGACCGAGGACCGGCGGGGGGCGGACGCAACCGAGGAGTGGCGGCGCGAGCTCTACGAGCAAAAGCCGCAGCGAGACGCCCTCTTCACGACGATTTCAGGGCTCGAAAACGAGCCGCTCTATACGCCTGAGAACGTCGAGATCGACTATGAGCGCGACCTCGGCTATCCCGGCGTCTATCCCTATACGCGCGGCGTCTATCCCTCGATGTACCGGGGCCGCCTGTGGACGATGCGCCAGTTCGCCGGCTTCGGGACGGCCGAGGAGACGAATACGCGTTTCCGCTACTTGCTCGAGCACGGCCAGACCGGCCTCTCGACCGCGTTCGACATGCCCACGCTCATGGGCTACGACTCGGATCACCCCAAGTCGCTCGGCGAGGTCGGCCGCGAGGGCGTCGCGGTGGACTCCCTCGAGGACATGGAGCAGCTCTTCGCCCGGATTCCGCTCGGCGAGGTCTCGACCTCGATGACGATCAACGCGCCCGCGGCGATCCTCCTCGCGTTCTACATCTGCGTCGGCGAGGAGCAGCAGGTCGCCCGCGATCGTCTCCGCGGGACGATCCAGACGGACATCCTCAAGGAGTACATCGCGCAGAAGGAGTGGATCTTCCCGCCGGAGCCCTCGATGCGGCTCTGCGTCGACATGATCGAGTTCTGCGCGCGCGAGGTGCCGCTCTGGCATCCGGTGTCCATCTCGGGCTACCACATTCGCGAAGCCGGCTCGACGGCCGCGCAGGAGCTCGCGTTCACGCTCGCGGACGGGTTCGCCTACGTCGAGGCGGCGCTCGAGCGTGGGCTCGACGTCGACGATTTTGCGCCGCGCCTCTCGTTCTTCTTCAACGCCCACATCGATTTCTTCGAGGAGATCGCGAAGTATCGGGCCGCCCGGCGCATCTGGGCGCGCGAGCTCCGAGAGCGCTACGGCGCCCGCAATCCGCGCTCCTGGCTTATGCGCTTCCACACCCAGACCGCGGGTGTCTCGCTGACTGCGCAGCAGCCGGAGCTGAACATCGTGCGGACGGCGCTCGAAGCGCTGGCGGCCGTTCTGGGCGGCACCCAGTCACTCCATACGAACTCCTTCGACGAGGCGCTGGCCCTGCCGACCGAGCACGCGGTGAAGATCGCCCTCCGCACCCAGCAGGTGATCGCACACGAGACGGGCGTCGCGAACACGATCGACCCGCTCGGCGGTTCGTACTACCTGGAGGATCTGACGAACCGCCTCGAGGCGGAGGCGTACGACTACTTCGGCCGCATCCGCGCTCTGGGAGGCGTCGTCGCCGCGATCAAGGAGAACTTCTTCCAGCGGGAGATCGCCGATGCCTCGTTCCGCTACCAGAGCGAGGTGGAGGCCGGAGAGCGCGTCATCGTGGGCGTCAACCGCTACGAGGACCCCGAGGAGCGCCAGGTCGAGATCCTCGCCATCGACGAGGCGCTCGAGCGCAAGCAGATCGAGCGTGTGCAGGCTCTGCGCGGGCGACGGGATTCCGCCGCGGTCGAGGGGTGCCTCGCGCGCCTGAAGCGCGACGCGGCCTCCGAGGGCGTCAACCTCATGCCCGCGATCATCGATGCCGCCAAGGACTACGTGACGATGGGCGAGATGTGCGACTCTCTTCGAGATGTCTGGGGCGTTTGGCGTGAGACTCCCGTTTTTTGAGCGCTGTAGCATCGCAGCGCCCACCTAGGGACGGACGCGATCCGGCTGGCGCATCTGGCCCCGCCAGGGCCACGCAAGCCTCAAGGGGCGACGGAGGCTCTTTAATGCAGTTCCAATGTCCACGAACGGCTCGATTCTCTCGATCGAGGGCCTGAACCGCCGCTTCGGCGAGCGGGAGGTGGTGCGGTCGCTCGACCTCGCACTCGCGCGCGGCGAGCGCATGGCGCTCCAGGGTGCGAACGGATCCGGCAAGACGACCGTACTTCGCTGCGTCGCGGGAACACTGACGCCGACGTCCGGGCGGGTCGAGGTCGGCGGCCACCCGGCGGGAGCGCTGGAGGCCCGACGGCTCATCGGCGCATCGCTCTCCCAGGAGCGCTCGTTCTATCTCCGGCTCACGGGCCACGCCAACCTTCTCTTCTTCGCCCGCCTGCGCTATGGGAGCGAGCGAGAGTCCGCGGCGCGCGTCGGCGCTCTCGAAGAGGAGCTCGAGATCGCGGACATCGGCCGCCAGCGTGTCGACCGCTGCTCGTCCGGCATGATCCAGCAGCTCGCGATCGCACGCGCCCTGCTCGGCGAGCCGCGGCTGCTTCTCCTCGACGAGCCCACGAGGTCCCTCGACGTCGAGGCGCGGGCGCGGCTCTGGGGGGCCCTCGACCGCCGCCGCGACACTGCCGTTCTCTTCGCCACCCACCTCGACGAGGATCTGGAGCACTGTGATCTTCGACTCTCACTACCGGCTTAGCGCGGGATACTGAGCCGTGTCCGAGCACGAGTTCGCTGTCAGCCCGGCCGGTCATGTCGCACGGATGCTCGTCCTCGACGCGGCTGCCGTGCAGCTCACCGGCACGTTGCGCGAGGCCGGCGTCGAGACGATCCTGCTCAAGGGGCCTTCGATCTCGCGCTGGGTGTACGGAGAGGATCAATTCCGGCCGTACTCGGACCTCGATCTGCTTGTCGCCCCCGGAGACCTCCGGCGCTCCCTGCGTGTGCTCAAAGGGCTCGATTTCGAGCGCGTGCACAGCGACGCCCACGCAGAGCTTCTGCTCCGCCGCTTCGATCAGGTCACGGTCGACCTGCATCGGCTGATCGTCGGGGTCGGCCTGAGGCCTGAGGACGCGTGGGCCGAGCTGAGCCGAGAGGCGGAGCCGCTCGCGTTGCGAGGCGGTGAGGTTGCCACGCTCTCACCCGCCGGGCGGGCTCTCCACGTCGTCCTCCATGCGGCCCAGCACGGCGCCGGAGATGCCAAGCCGCTGCGAGACCTCGGACAGGCGCTCGAGCGACTGCCGGCGAGCGCTTGGGAGGAGGCGGCCGAGCTCGCTCACCGGCTCCATGCCGAGGCGGCGTTCGTCACGGGCCTTCGCCTGCTGCCGGACGGCCGCAAGGTCGTGGAGGCCACCGGGGTGGCAGAGGAGCGGTCGGTCGAGGCCGCCCTGCGAGCGGGCACACCGCCCCCGGCGGCGCTGGGCCTCTACCGCTTCTTTCAGACTCCTGGAGCAGGGCCGAAGGCCCAGCTGCTCGCGAGCGAGCTTTTCCCGTCGGCGGCCTTCATGCGCGCCTGGATGCCCCTCGCCCGCCGAGGCCCTGCCGGGCTGACCGCCGCCTACATCTGGCGCCCGGTCTGGCTACTGCTCCAGCTCGGTCCCGCGCTCCGCGCCTGGCAGCGGGCCCGTCGGGCCGCCCGTTGAGGGCCCGATCGTGCCGCGCCGAAAACGCATGAGCGGGACGTAGACCTCGAGGTCGGCGGGGTCCTCGTGCACCGGGATGCCCTCGACCGTCACCCACACGTGGCCGTGGAGACCCTCGTCGCGCTTGCTCATGGCGACGACGAGCTCCGGGTCGGCACCGGCGCGACCGAGGAAGCGATAGGTCACGAGGCTCCGCTCGAGGCAGTTGTCCCGAAATGTTCCGCGCCGGCCCCGGTAGATGAGGCGTGCCATGCGCACGATGCGCCGCTCGAGCTCCCGATCCCGGGAACGCCGCCGAGGGGCCTTCTCCATCAGCGCCACGAGCCGGGGAAGGGGGAGGGCGCGCTTGAGCACGGGGAGGCCGGGGGCCCAGGCGATCATCCGCGCCAGAAGCCAGGCGTCCGCGGGTGAGGTGACGCAGCTCGAGATGGCGCGCCAAGCGCGTCGCATCAGAGCTTCTCCTCGACGACGTCGAGAATCGCATCCAGGTTCTCGAGGCCCGTGGGCATGATCAGACGATAGACCGGGATCGCGCTCGCCAGCCCCAGATAGCGCGCGACCATCGCCCGCTTGCGCTCGCCTTCCTCCTGGCCGAAGTGATACGAGCCTTCGACGAGCAGCGGGAAGGCCTCGAGCGGGTCGGCGGGCTCAAGCCGCGCCGCCTGGTCAGCGGGCCCGCGTTCGAGGAGGAAGAGCGCGACGATCGGCTCCGGCGCGCCGGCCGCGGGGTCGGACTCCGCTGCGATCGTTCCCCCCGCGACGGGCGCGAGGCCAAAGTGCTCCGCCGAGGCGGGTCGCAGGCGCAGGCGAAACGGAAGCGGGTAGGCGTGCGGCCCGTCGCTGGAGAGGTCGAAGGCGAGCGCGTCGTCTGTCCAGAGCCGGTAGCCCCGCCGGCTCAGGGCGAAGGCGATCGTCGACTTCCCTGCCTCCGAGGCGGCGGAGAACCCTGCGACGCCGCGAGGAGAGACGACCGCGCTCGCGTGCAGGACCTCGAGACCGCGAACCTGAACGGCGACGGGCAGGATCCAGCGGCGAAAGTACTCCTCGATCAGCGCGTGTGGAGCTCCGGGCGCGGCGGTCGCCAACACCTCGGGCTCGCCCGACGCGAATGCAAAACGGGCGACGCCGTCCAACTCGACGACGTGTCTTCCGTCCGCGACGTACGCGCGGCCGACGCCGCGCCCGTCCTTGTCATGCCAGACCTGGAGCTCGGCGTCCCCCACACCCTCTGCCGCAGGGGACGCCGAATCCGAGTTCTCAACAACCAGCCTAGGAACGTATGAGCCCGTCACGGAAGCGCCGCCACCACGCTCGGGCGTCCCGGGCTCATGCCGTGGGGTACTTACTTCTCCTGGCCAGGCGGACTGTTCGGGACCTCCATGCCCGTGTCCGGGTTGATCGGCACCGGCGACTTGCCACCGCCCGTGCTGACCTGGAGCACTTCCCCGACGTCGCCGGTCTTCGTCAGCTTCATTGATTCCCACTCTTTCTTGCCCTCTTGCGTCATTCGGTCGTCACCTCCCCTCCCGCCCAGCCTAGAGGCGTGCTCGCACCCACGCCTCGTGGTCAAGAATCTCCCAGATAAAAGGTACCGCGGCAGTACGCCCTTCTTCAAGCATCTGCCGTACTTCCGCACCGAGCGCGTCGGGGTCGACAATGCCCAGCTCGCCCATCGCGCGCGCGCCTCCGAGCTCGTTCCACGAGGCGGTCGCCTCCTCGAGCTTCCTCGGCCAGAAGTTCCCCGTCGTGATTTTCTTCTGCCGTTCGAGTCCGAGACCGGCGATGCGGCTGGCCATCGACTCGCGCACGAGGGATTTGCTGCGGTTCCCCTTCGCGAGCACACGCGGATGCGTGCGGCAGAGGAGATCGACGAGATCCGGGTCGAAATACGGCATGAGAATCTCGACTCCGAGGCGGCGCCCCTTTTCAAAGGCCTCCTCCATGTCCACGGCCAGA
>DASXRO010000236.1:0-3347 GCA_036506555.1 Gaiellaceae bacterium | reverse complement strand
GAGGAGCTGAGGCTTGCCGAAGCGGCCTGACCTGAGCTCCATCTGCGTGATCGGGTCCGGGCCGATCGTCATCGGACAGGCCTGCGAGTTCGACTACGCGGGCAGCCAGGCTCTGAAGGTGCTTCGCGCGGAGGGGTTCCGGACGATCGTCGTCAACTCGAACCCTGCGACGATCATGACCGACCCCGGCTTCGCCGACCGGACCTATCTCGAGCCGCTCGACCTCGAAGGGGTGGAGGGAGTGCTGGCCCGGGAGCGCCCGGATGCGCTCCTGCCGACTCTCGGTGGCCAGACCGCGCTCAACCTCTCGAGCGAGCTGGCGCAGGAAGGCGTGCTGGACGAGCTCGGGGTCGAGCTGATCGGCGCGGGCTACGAGGCGATTCGCCGCGCCGAGGACCGTGAGCGCTTCCGCGAGACGATGAGAGACGTCGGCCTGCGCGTGCCTGAGTCGGTGATCGTGACGAGCCCCGAGGAGCTCCCGGGCGACTTGCACTTCCCGGTGATCCTCCGCCCGGCGTTCACGCTGGGAGGTCACGGCGGCGGCATCGTCCGGGCCGCTTCGGAGCTCGAGCGGATGCTGGAGCTCGGTCTGCGCGAGAGTCCGGTCGGCCAGGTGCTCGTGGAGGAGTCTCTGATCGGCTGGGACGAGTTCGAGCTCGAGGTCATGCGTGACGCCGCTGACAATGTCGTCATCGTCTGCTCGATCGAGAACCTCGATCCGATGGGCGTGCACACGGGCGACTCCATCACGGTCGCCCCGCAGATGACGCTCTCGGACGAGGCGTACCAGGAGCTCCGCGACGCGGCCGCCGTGGTGATCCGGGCCGTCGGCGTGGACACGGGCGGCTCCAACATCCAGTTTGCGCGCGAGCGCGAATCCGGCGAGCTGCGGGTGATCGAGATGAACCCGCGCGTCTCGCGCTCGTCCGCGCTCGCGAGCAAGGCGACCGGCTACCCGATCGCCAAAGTCGCGGCCAAGCTCGCCGTTGGATACACGCTCGACGAGATCCCGAACGACCTCACGGGGACAACGCCGGCGAGCTTCGAGCCCACGCTCGACTACGTCGTCGTCAAGTTCCCACGCTTCGCGTTCGAGAAGTTCCCCGGGGCCGACGAGACGCTCGGTACGCAAATGAAGTCGGTCGGCGAGGCGATGGGCATCGGGCGGACCTTCACTGAAGCCTTCCTCAAGGCGGCCCGTTCCCGCGAGCTCGACACCGACCGTCCCGCCGAGCTCCCCGCGGGCGCCCACCCCTGGTTCGCCCGCCAGCTCGAGCGCGCGAAGTCGACATTGTGTTCCACACGCACAAAGTCCGACCTCGTCGCAAACGACTGGATCAAGCTGAAAAGCACGGGCTGGTCGGATGCCGATCTCGCGTCTGCGTGGAACACAAGCGAGAAGGAGGTGAGGCAGGCGCGCCTCTCCTGGGGGATTCGTCCGTCATACCGGCGAGTGGACTCCTGCGCCGGCGAGGTCGAGGCCCGCTCCAACTACCTCTACTCCACCTGGGGCGAGGCCGACGAGTCGCCGCCCGCCCCTGGGCGCTCCGTCGTCATCCTCGGCTCGGGCCCGAACAGGATCGGGCAGGGCATCGAGTTCGACTACTGCTGCGTGCACGCCGCCAAGGCCTTCCGGGAGCTCGGCTACGACACCGTGATGGTGAACTGCAATCCCGAGACGGTCTCGACCGACTACGACACCTCGGATCGCCTCTACTTCGAGCCGCTGCGGACGGAAGAGGTGCTCGCGATCTGCGCCCGCGAGCGTCCTGCCGGCGTCGTCGTCCAGTTCGGCGGCCAGACCCCCCTCAAGCTCGCCCGCGCGCTCGAGGCGGCCGGCCATCGCATCCTGGGAACGCCGTTCGAGGCTGTCGACCTCGCCGAGGACCGAGAGCGCTTTGCGGCGCTCTGCGAGGAGTTCGGGATCTCGGTGCCTCCGTGGGGCATGGCCCGCAGCGCCGACGAGGCGGTCGACGTGGCCGAGGAGATCGGCTACCCGGTCCTCGTGCGGCCCTCGTACGTGCTCGGCGGCCGCAACATGCGCGTCTGCTACTCGGCGGTCGAAGTTGCGCTGGTCGCCGAGGGGGGACTCGTAGACCGTTTCCTCGAAGGCGCCGTCGAGCTCGACGTCGACGCACTCTGCGACGGTGAGGAGACCTTCGTCGCGGCGGTCATGCAGCACGTCGAGGAGGCGGGCGTCCACTCGGGCGATTCCTCCTGTGTTCTCCCGGCGGTCTCGCTGGACCCGGAAACTCTTGCCGCGGTCGAGGAGACTGTGCGCCGGCTTGCACCCGCTCTCGGAGTGGTCGGCCTTGTGAACGTTCAGCTAGCGCTCCTGGACGGACAGCTGCACGTCCTCGAGGCCAATCCGCGTGCATCACGCACGGTCCCGTTCGCGAGCAAGGCAACCGGGATCAACCTCGTGGACGCCGCGTGTCGCCTCGCCGCCGGCGCGAAAGTCTCAGATCTCGACTTGACCGGAGGGCGAAGAGGGCACGTCTCCGTGAAGGCGGCAGTCTTTCCCTTCGCGCGCTTCCCGGGCGCGGATTCGATCCTCGGTCCCGAAATGCGCTCCACCGGAGAGGTTATGGCCAGCGCAGCCGACTTTCCCACTGCCTTCGCCAAGGCCGAGCGCGCGGCCGGGAGGCCGCTCCCCGAGAGCGGCACCGCCTTCCTTTCCGTGCGCGACGCCGACAAGGACGCCGCCGCGGTGGTCGGCAAGCGTCTGGCCGCGCTCGGGTTCGAGCTGTGCGCCACCGCGGGGACGGCCCGAGCCCTCGCAGGAGCGGGCCTGCCCGTCACCCACGTTAGGAAGGTTGCGGAGGAAGGGAGCGGGCCCACGATCGTCGACCTTGTTCGCCGGGGCCGCTGCGATCTCGTTGTGAACACCCCCGCTGGACGCGGCGCGCGCTCGGACGGCTACCTCATCCGCGAAGCCGCGATCCTCGCTCGAGTACCGTGCATCACGACGCTTGCCGGTGCGTTCGCAGCGGTCGAGGCGATCGCGCGGGCACGGCGGGAGGACGCCCTTTCCCTCCAGGAGCGGATGACTGCGTAGGGAAGCCCTCACCGTCGCGGGAGTCGACCGGATCGGGCCCTACAGCCTCGTTCGCCTCAGGCGGGGCAGTCTGGAATCCGGCGTGCCCGGGCAGTTCTTCATGCTCTCGCCCCCCGGGCGGCTCCTTCCCCGCCCGATGAGCCTCTGTCTCGCGACTCGCCGGGAGCTCGCCTTTCTCATCGACCCGGTCGGCCCCGGAACGCGCGCCCTCGTGGAGCTCGTCCGTGGGCAGGCGGTCGACGTGCTCGGGCCGCTCGGGAACGGGTATCGCCTCGACGTCAAGCGCCCA
>DASXRO010000235.1:0-8093 GCA_036506555.1 Gaiellaceae bacterium | reverse complement strand
CTTGCGAAGCGACTCGGGATCGCCGACCGAGATCGTCTGGAGCGAGCGGTCGCAGCGGCGCAGAAGCCCGCTGAGCACCTGCCCCGGGCCGATCTCGACGAAGACGTCGACGCCCTCCTTGACGAGACCGCGCACGGCCTGCGTGAACTTGACCGGACCCGTCAGTTGCTCGACGAGGAGGTCCACGAAGCGGCGAGCGTCCTCGAGGCGGGCGGTCACCGTCGACATGAAAGGCGTCGCCGGCTCGTTGAAGCGCACCGACTCGAGCGCGGGGCGCAAGCGCTCGGCGGCGTGTTCCACCAGAGGGCTGTGGAACGCCCCGCTGACGCGCAGCTTCACGGTCTTGCGCGCGCCGGCCGCCGCCGCCCGCTCGAGCAGGACGTCGACCGCGGCGTTTTCGCCCGAGACAACGATCTGTCCGGGACAGTTGTAGTTCGCGGGCCAGACGTTCTCGATTTCGGCGCAAAGCTGTTCGATGACGGAGTCCTCCAGCCCCAGGACGGCCGCCATCGCTCCAGGGCGCTCCTTGGCCGCTTCGGCCGTAGCCCGCCCCCGCTCGCTGACGAGCGCAAGAGCGTCGCGGTCGGAGAGCGCCTCGGCCGCCGCCAGCGCCGAGTATTCGCCCACGGAGTGGCCGATGACGAAGTCCGGCTTGATCCCGACCGCCTCAACCGCGCGGAGGCAGGCGATCGACGTCGCGACGAGAGCCGGCTGCTGCATCTCCGTGCGTGTCAGCTCCTCCATGGGGCCCTCGAAGCAGAGCTTCGCGACGTCGAAACCGACCGCCTCGGAGGCCTCGTTGAAGACCGCGCGGGCCTCCGGAAACTCGGCCGAGATCGCACGGCCCATGCCGACGTCCTGCGAGCCCTGCCCGGGGAAGCAGAAGGCAAGCATCACGCTCAGGCCCTCTGCCCGTCGTTCCAGATTGTGTACGCAGACCCCCAGGTCAGGCCCGCGCCCATGCCGGTCATCAGCACGCGCGTCCCCTTCGAGAGCCGCCCATCGGCAACAGCCTCGGCGAGGCAGAGCGGGATGGAGGCCGAGGACGTGTTCCCGTAGCGCTCGAGGTTGACGAAGATCTTCTCCTGCGGAATGCCGAGGTTCCGGGCCGCGTGGTCGATGATCCGCTTGTTCGCCTGGTGTGGGATGTAGAGGTCGATGTCCTCGACGGTCAGCCCGCATTCCTCGAGGAGCTTCTCGGCCGACGAGACGAGCACCCGGGTCGCGAACTTGTAGACCTCGCGGCCGTTCATCTGCAGAAAGTGGAGCTCCTGCTGGACGGTCTCCTCCGACGCAGGAGTGCGCGAGCCGCCGGCCGGAACCGAGAGCTCCTTGCCTCCCTCGCCGTCCGAGCCGAGCTCGAAACCCAGGAAGCCCCCGTCCGGGACGTGCTCGAGGACGACGGCGCCCGCGCCGTCTCCGAAGAGGACGCATGTCGAGCGGTCGTGCCAGTTCACGATCTTGGAGAGCGTCTCCGACCCGACGACGACCGCGTTTCGGGCCAAGCCTCCCGCAAGAGCGCCGTAGGCCTGCGCGAGCGCGTACATGAAACCGGTGCAACCGGCGGACAGGTCGTAGGCGCCCGCCTCGTCCGCCCCGAGCGCCGAGGCGACGAGCGAGCCCGTGGACGGGAAGAACATGTCCGGCGTCACGGTCGCGACGATCACGAGGTCGACATCGGCCGGATCGAGGTTCGCCGCCGCGAGCGCTTGCCGGGCGGCCGGAAGGGCGAGGTCGCTCGCAGCCTGCCCCGCTTCGGCGACCCGGCGCTCCCTGATTCCGGTCCGCTCCGTGATCCACTCGTCGGAGGTCTCGACCATCTCCGAGAGGTCGTCGTTCGTGAGGACGCGCTCGGGAACATAGGAGCCGACGCCGGTGATCCCGATCGCTCCGTTCCGGGAGACGTTCGCCAGCATCTACCTACCCGTCCGTGACGGCGAAGGTCAGCGTCCCCCGCGCTGCCAGCTCGCCGTCCACGGTCGCAGTCGCCTTACCGCGGCCGATCGGGCCGCGGACACGCTCGAGCTCGCACGTGAGCTCGAGCTCGTCGCCCGGCTCGACGATCCGCTTGAAGCGCACGTCGTCGATGCCGGCAAACAAGGCCAGCTTGCCGCGGTTGGCTTCGTCGGCGAGCACGGCGACCGCTCCCGTCTGCGCCATGGCCTCGACGATGAGGACGCCTGGCATGATCGGCCGTCCCGGAAAGTGTCCCGCCAGGTACCACTCGTCCTCCCGCACGCGCTTGCGCGCCACAACGCGCTCGCCGGGCTCGAGCTCGACAACCTCGTCGAGAAAGAGGAATGGGTCGCGGTGCGGGAGGATCTCTTCGATCTCCGCGCGGCCGAGGGATGTCTTCATGCCCGCGCGAGTTCCTCGAGATGGGCTTTGATGCGCGCCCGCGCGCGGTGCACGTAGCACTTGGCCGTCCCCACGGGGATGCGGGCGAGCCGCGCCACCTCGGAATACGGCAGTCCGAAGGAGTCGCGGAGTACGACCGCCGCACGCTGTTTCGGCGAGAGCCGCGCGAGTGCCTCCGCGAGGTCGCGGCGCAGGTCCGCGAGCGCCGCCAGCGTCGAGGGATCGGAGTCGTCACTCGCCGCCTGCTCTTCGAGGACGAGGGGCTCGGTGCGGCGAAGGCGCTGGAACGCCATCCGGTCGCGGCAGGTGTTCACAACGAGCCGGTGGAGCCACGTCGCAAACTGGGCCTCGCCGCGAAATTGCTTGAGCCGCGTGCAGAGCTTGACGAGGGACTCCTGCGCAGCGTCGCGAGCCTCCTCGAAATCCCCGAGCAACTGGCCCGCGAGCCGGTTGACGCGCGGCGAGTGCCGAGCCACGAGCGCATCGAGAGCGCGCCCGTCCCCGCTCGTTGCTCTGCGCACGAGCTCCACGTCGGTCAGCCGCTCGTAGATCGGCCCGACACGCCCACTCCGGTCGTACTGACGGGGCTGGGCTTCGATCGGTTGCACGGCGGGGTTAGTGTAATCAAGTGAACGAATTCGACTCGCTCGCGCCCGAGTTCGTCGAGCCGCTGCTCAGCGGGCGTTTCGGCCGTCCGTATCTCTACGAGAAGGAATGCGAGTCGTCGCAGCAGCTCCTCGCCGCGGATCTCGACGAGGGGGCGGTCGCCGTGTGCGACGTCCAGACGGGAGGGAGAGGCCGCCTCGGTCGAGCCTGGGAGGCTCCACCCGGGACAGCGATCCTCGCCTCGGTGCTCCTGCGACCGCCTGTGGACCGGCCTGCAGCCGAGCTCTCGCTCCTCGCGGGACTGGCGGCCGCGGAGGCGGTGGAGCGCGCACTCGGGCTCGCCGTGCAGGTCAAGTGGCCGAACGACGTCATGGTCAACCGCCGCAAGGTCGCAGGCGTCCTCGCCGAGGCGAGCGACGGGAGAGTCGTGCTCGGCATGGGCCTGAACGTCAACCAGACACGCCAGGAGCTTCCTCAGGGGGTCAACGTCGCCCCGGCCTCGCTGTACACGACGGACGGCGTGCAGCGTGAGCGAGCGCCGCTCCTCGCCGCTCTGCTCGCCGCGCTCGAGGAGGACTACGGCCGCTGGCTGGAAGGGGGGCTCGACGCGCTTTACGACAGTCTCGGAGCCCGCGATTTCCTCCGCGGGCGGCGCATCTTCCTGGACGGCGAGGCCGGTATCGGGATCGCCATCGATCGCAGCGGCAGGCTCGAGGTCGAGATCGGCGGGGAGCGCCGCGTCATCGAGAGCGGAGAGGTCCTCTTCGAGCGCTAGCCAGGAGGGATTGACGGAACGTCGCTCGTCGCCGGGACGGGCTGGTCGTTCCGAGGCCAGGACGCAGGGAGCCCTCGTATTGAATCTAAATACGGGGGCGACCGAGGACGCAGCCTGGGGGCGAGCGGCGCGCCTCCGGCGCCACAGCCGATGTTTCGTCAAGCCCTCCTTAAATGCGGCGGATCTTGGCGGTAACCGCACTGCTGCGGTTGGCGGCCCGATCCATCGCGATGATCCGCACACCGCCGTAGCGGCCGTTCCGGTACACGCTACTCGTGCCCGCGGGGAGCTCGACGGAGATCGTGTCGCCGCCCCACCAGCCGACCGGACCGAACCACATTTTCAGGCGAGCCGGTTCGGACAACCTGACTGTCACCTTCGTCCTGAGGTGAACGACCGCGGAGAGGATCTCGACCACCGGTCGCGTCGTGTCGATCCGCACGCCGCGCCTCAGTGTGCGCGTCCCGAGCGAGGTCGTCGCGTCGACCCGTGCGGTGTAGAGGCCCTGAGCCGCCCGGGCTCCACTCGCGTCGCGCCCCTTCCACGCGAACGACTGGGAGTGCGCGCCGAGCGTGCCCGACACGAGCGTCGCAATGAGCTCGCTCCCACGCATGATGCGAACCCGAACAGTGGCGATGCGGGTGAGGTCGAAGGTCACGGCGGCGGAGTCGAGGCGCCCGTCTCCGTTCGGCGAGAAGACGGGCGGAGCGAGGACCAGATAGCCGAGCGTGCGATCGACGACGACCTCGCGGGCCGCGGCCGCCGACTGGCCCGGAGAAACGGCATTGATCTCCACGCTGTAGCGCCCATCCGGAACGAGGTTGCCGCCGCCGTCCCGGCCGTCCCAGACCAGCGACACCTTGCCCGCGGGGAACGAGCCCGACGAGGCCAGGGGCCGGACGACGGAGCCTGAGCCGTTCACGACTTCGACGGTGACGCCGGCGGCGGTCGTGAGCCAGAAGGAGATCGCCGTCGATTCCCCGACGCCGTCGCCGTTCGGCGTCAGCGCCCGCGGCGCGACGGAGACCTTCCGCACCGCAAGCGGGGGTGGACCAGGCACCCGCGCCATCCACGGACGGACGTCGGGCCCTGCGGAGATCGTGTAGGAAAACGTCCCGAACGGAGTCGAAGAGGCGTTCCAGGTCCAGTCGACGCTGGTCCCCGACCCGCTTCCGCTCGCCACCGTTCCACCGTTCTGGTCGGTGATCGTCACCACCCATGGAAGGGCAGTCGAGAGCCGGCCCGTGACGCGGACCGGCCCGCCGAGCGCGCCTGTCACCTTCGGGTCGTACAGCTTCGGCAGTCCGCGCGCTGCGATCGCAGACGTGACCCCGGGCAGCTGGCCGTAGAGCGCCGTGCCTGGACAGCTCGTCGGACCCGTGTCGCGATGGCCTGAGATCGCACGGATCCGCACGGCCGTGCCCGCGGGGTATTCCGGGTTTCCGCCCGAGATCCAGGTGAGCTTGCTGAGAGGATCCACGTGCGCGACGTCGAGTCGCCAGGCCAGCAGCTTGACGAGCGCGGCGCGAGCGCCTGTCGAGATGCGAACGGCGCTGTACGTGCCCAGCACCGAGACCCCGGTGCTGCCGGTGTTGAACCCCTGAGCGTGCGCGCCAATGACGTTCTTGTCGATCCCGCCGGCACGACCCTCGAAGATCTGCCCGTACTTGTCGACGAGGAAGTTGTAGCCGATGTCGTTCCAGCCGTTCGCGAGGATGTGGTAGCGCTCGATACCGCGGACGACGGCTGCCGATTCAGACGCGCTGTAGGAGTTCGACCCGGCCGTGTGGTGAACGACCGCGAAGCGGACGCGGTCTGCGTATGAAGGCGCCGCGCGGACGATCGACTCGTCCGCACCCCACTGCGCACGGCTGATGATCGCCGGCTGCACGGCCCGAGCCGGAGCCCTTACGGGACTGTCGTCGGGCTCGCTCCAGATGAAGAAGGCCCGCAGGCGCGTGACCTCGCCGGCGAAGCGGTACTGGATCGAGTTCGCCGGCCCCGTCCAGTACGCGTTACCGAGCTTCCACCCAGGGCGACCCGCAGCCTCGCTCGTTCCCCGGTCGGGGAGATCCTCCGCCTCCGGACTCGCAGGCTGCCAGGCGCTCCACACGCCCGCGAGCGCGCGCGTTCGGAACATCACGCTCCCAGAGCCACGCCAGTGGAGCCCGACCATGTCGAAGCGAAGCGGCGCGGCGCGGGCGGGAGACCGAGTCGTGTGTGCGCCGACGGGCTCGTCGCGGGCCACCAGCCGAACGTCGCCCGCCGAAGCCGTGCCGGCGGCGAATGCCGCCAGGAGAAGAGCGGCGATGAGGGCCCGGGGAAAGGTCATTGCGGCGGCGAGGCCTTCTGCGCAGGCTGACGGACGCCTTCCCGGGACTCAAGGCGGAGGACGGCTTCCTGATAGAATTCTTACACTCGGAAATGCCGTTCATGCGGGCACTTTTCGCTCTCGCGAGCGCCCTTCTCATCACTCTCGTGCTCGCCGGGACGGCGGCTGGAGCCGATCGCCCCCGGGTCCTCGCCATCGAGTTCTCGAACGACATCAACCCGGTAACCGAGGACTACCTGAACGGCGAGATCGACCAGGCCAACGACGACGGCTACAACGCCGTCGTCATCATCATGGACACGCCGGGCGGCCTCGACAGCTCGATGCGCAACATCATTAAGCAGATGCTCGCGTCCAAGGTCCCGGTGATCGTCTACGTCTACCCGCCGGGCTCTCGCGACGCCTCCGCCGGCGTCTTCATCACCATGGCCTCGGACGTCGCCGCCATGGCGCCGGAGACCAACATCGGCTCGTCGACTCCGATCTCGACGAGCGGCGGCAACATCCCCAGCGACCTCAAGCGCAAGGTGATCAACGACGCGGTCGCCTACATTCGCGCGCTCGCCTCCGAGCACGGACGTAACGCCGACTGGGCCGAGAAGGCCGTGCGCGTGGCCTCGAACCTGCCCGCGCGCGAGGCGCTCTCCATGAACGTGATCGACTACGTCGAGCCGAGCCTCCCCGCTCTGCTCGACCGGATCGACGGCACCAGAGTCGTGCCGAAGGGCATCGTCCTCCACACCGCGAACGCCGAGATCGACACGGTGAAGATGTCGCTTTGGAAGCGCATCCTCGACACGATCATCGACCCGAACATCATCGTCCTCCTGCTCTCGCTCGGGACGCTCGGGATCACGGTGGAGCTCTTCAACCCCGGCCTCATCTTCCCCGGAACGCTCGGCGCGATCTCGCTCATCGTGGGGCTGTTCGGGCTCCAGGTGCTGCCCGTGAGCGCGGCCGGCGTGCTGCTCATGCTGCTCGCCGCAGCCTTCTTCGCCGCCGAGCCCTTCGTGATGAGCCACGGCGCGCTCGCTCTCGCCGGCGCCTCCTGCTTCGTGATCGGCTCGCTCATGCTCTTCGACCCTGCCGGCCCCGGCTACCAGGTCTCGCTCTCGGTCTCTCTGGCGATCGCGGGCACCTTCGCGCTGCTCACGATCTTCGCGGTGACGAAGATCGTCCAGGCGCGCCGCCGGCGCCCCGTCACCGGACAGGAGGAGCTCGTCGGCCAGGTCGGAGTGGTGCGCAAGACGCTCGACCCTGCAGGCCTCGTCTTCGTCCACGGCGAGCTGTGGCAAGCGCGCAGCGACGGCGAGCCGCTCGCAGTCGGCATCCCTGTCCTCGTCGAGGGGATCGAAGACGGCCTCGTACTTCAGGTTCGCCGCGCCGAAGCGGTCGCGCTGGTGACGGCGTAGGATGCCCCCCGTATGACTGCAGCCCTGATTGCGATTGCGGCAGTCGTCGTAATCGTCCTCTTCCTGCTGTCGGCCTCGATCCGAATCGCCCGCGAGTACGAGCGCGGCGTCATCTTCCGCCTCGGCCGCCTTCACTCGCCTCCCAAGGGGCCCGGGCTCTTCCTCCTCATCCCGATCGTCGACAAGATGGTGCGCGTCGACCTGCGCACGGTCACCCTCAACATCCCGCCGCAGGAAGTCATCACCAAGGACAACGTCCCGGTGCGGGTGAACGCGGTCGCCTACTTCCGAATCATCGATCCCGAGAAGGCAATCGTGCAGGTGGAGAACTTCATGGTCGCCACCTCGCAGATCTCGCAGACGACGCTGCGGAGCGTCCTCGGCCAGCACGTTCTCGACGAGCTCCTCGCCGAGCGCGACAAGATCAACGCAATCCTCCAGGAAATCATCGACGAGGCCACCTCGCCGTGGGGCATCAAGGTCTCGATCGTCGAGGTGAAGGACGTCGAGATCCCGAGCGGGATGCAGCGCGCAATGGCCCGCCAGGCCGAGGCCGAGCGAGAACGGCGCGCGAAGGTCATCGCCGCCGAGGGCGAGTTCCAGGCGTCCG
>DASXRO010000234.1:0-3006 GCA_036506555.1 Gaiellaceae bacterium | reverse complement strand
CCGGGCGCGGCGAGCGCCGCGGCGGTCCACGCCAGCGCCGCTACGACGGCAAGCGGAAGCGCGACGAGCGGTCGCCTGGGCATCGGCGCGATTCTAAATGTCCCTCGATCGGGGGACTTGCGCCTCCCCCCTTTTGTGGTTCAGTGTGACTCACGCCAGCTACCTCGTTCGAGGTTCTGCCGGGAGGTGGAAGAGGGTTTCGCGCGCCGAGGGGAGGCGGGCTGGGGGAACCGAACAGGTTCCCCCAGGCCCCTCTAGTGTTTCTCCCATGGAGGCCTGGCGCGTTCCCCTTCCTCCGGACGTGACCGAACCGTTCGACGTCTTCGTGAACGGGGTTCCGCAGCGCCGTGGCGCGGACTACGACGTGCGCGGGGGCGAGCTCCATTTCTCCAAGCCGCTGGCGAAAGAGGGACGGCTCGGGCCGCTGCGCTGGTTCTCGATCTTCCTCGGCATCGCCGGGACGTACCGCAAGAATGACAGCGTCGACGTCGTCTATCAGGCGGGCGGGCGCCGCACCGTCGCCGCTGCGCTCCCCATCATTCCGCCAGAGGCTCCCTAGCTGGCACGCAGGTCTCGCAGAGCTCGATCCCGCGGACGCGCGCGATCAGCCTGTACGCCCGGCAGCCGACGCAGAAACCGGTCGTGGCGGACAGGAGCGCGAGCCCGGCGACGAGCAGTCCGAGCGACCACCCGGCGACCGGAAGGCCAACGGCGTGGAAGAGGCTCGCCGAACCGAGCACGACGACGCCGATCCCGTTGGCGAAGCGGGGTGGCCGAGCGTCCTCGATCGGCCCCTCGCCGAAGCGCGGCTGCAGCACCTCGAAGTAGAAGACGCACGGCAGGCACCACCGGCGCCCGAGTGACAGCCCGACGGCCAGCTGAGCAGCGAGGATCGCCAGGAGCGGCCACCAGCCGGTGAGGAACGAGACGAGCGCGAGGACGCCGATCACGCCCTGCATGAAGCGGGGCCCGCGAGCGTCGATGACGTCCAGGTCGCGGTACGGGTCGACCGTGCGTTGCTTCACTTTCTGAAGCCTAGCGATCGAGGGCTGAGCCCGCGAGGGCAGTCGCTATGCTCAGAAAGAGACTCTTGCAGCAGTTCGAGGACCTCAACTCCGGCTTCGTCCAGGAACTCTTCGCGCAGTACCTCGCCTCCCCCGAGGCCGTCGACCCTGCCTGGCGGGCGCTGTTCGAGCAGGCCCCCGAAGGGCTCGTCGACTCGAGCCCGGTCGTGCGGCGCATCCGTGAGCTCTATCCGAGCGCCGTGGACGGGGGCAACGGCGCGCCGGCGGCGGCGCCGACGGAGGCCGCGGCTCCGCTCCTCCTCGGGGCGGTCGCGGCAGCGATGGCCCTCGTGAAGGCGCACCGCATGCACGGTCACCTCGCCGCTCGCCTCGACCCTCTAGGGAGCGAGCCCGTCGGCGATCCGGCACTCGAGCCCGAGCGCCTCGAGCCCCGCCTGACCGAGGAGCTGATGCGCCAGGTCCCGGCGAAGGTGCTCAGGGTGCACGTTCCCGGTGAGACGCTCGCCGACGCTCTTCCCCATCTGCGCGAGACGTACTGCGGGACGCTGGCCTACGAGATCGAGCACATCTCCAACCACGAGGAGCGCGTCTGGCTTCGCACCGCCATCGAGTCGGGCCGCTTCCGCAGGCCGCTGTCCGTCGACCAGAAGAAGACGCTGCTACGGCGTCTGAGCGAGGTCGAGGGCATGGAGCGGTACCTGCGCCGCGCGTTTCTCGGACAGAAGCAGTTCTCGATCGAAGGGCTCGACGTGATGGTGCCGATGCTCGACGAGGCGCTCGAGCTTGCCGCGGCCGACGGAGCCCGCGAGGTCGTCCTCGGCATGGCCCACAGGGGCCGGCTCAACGTCCTCGCGCACATCGTCGGCCGGCCCTACGACGTGATCCTGCGCGAGTTCGAGGGCGAGCGCGTCCTCGAGGCCGTCGGCCTGGACCCGGAGGGCGGCACCGGGGACGTCAAGTACCACCTCGGCGCCGTGGGAGTCCGCAAGACCGAGAGCGGAGACCTGCGCGTGACGCTCGCCTCGAACCCGAGCCACCTCGAGTACGTCGACCCGGTCGTCGAAGGCGAGACCCGCGCGTGCCAGACGAACCACGACACGCGCGAGTGGACGCATGACCCCCGGTCGGCCCTGGCCGTTCTCATCCACGGCGACGCAGCCTTCCCCGGCCAGGGAGTGGTCGCCGAGACGCTCAACCTCCAGTCGCTCCCCGGCTACTCGACCGGAGGCACGCTGCACCTGATCGCCAACAACCAGATCGGCTTCACGACGGATCCGGACGAGGGCCGCTCGACGCGCTACTCGAGCGACCTCGCCAAGGGCTTCGACGCGCCGATCATCCACGTGAATGCCGACGACGCCGAGGCTGCGATCACCGCCATCCGTCTCGCCATGGCCTTTCGCGAGCGCTTCCGCAAGGACGTGGTCGTGGATCTCGTCGGCTACCGGCGCTTCGGTCACAACGAGGGTGACGAGCCGGCTTACACGCAGCCGCTCATGTACAGGAAGATCGAGGCCCATCCGAGCGTGCGCGAGCTCTACGCCGCCGCGCTCGTCGAGGGCGGCCTCATCCCGAAGGAAGAGGTCGACGGGTTCGTCGAGAGCGTCCAGGAGGCAATGAAGCAGGCGCACGAAACCCTCAGGGGGGCGATCGCCGCCGGGAGCAACCCCTCCCAGGAGGAGAAGAAGCCCGGCCGCGGGAGCGACGCCCCCGTCGAGACCGCCGCGCCCCCCGAGCTTCTGCAGGAGCTCAACGAGCAGCTCATTCGCGTCCCGGAGGGCTTCATCGTCCATCCGAAGCTCGAGAAGCAGCTCGAGCGCCGGCTGGAGACCCTCGGCGCCGAGGGCGGGATCGACTGGGGACAGGCCGAGTCACTCGCTTTCGGCAGCCTGCTCGTCGAAGGAACGCCGATCCGGCTGACCGGCCAGGACACGGAGCGCGGGACGTTCTCCCACCGCCACCTCGTGCTGCACGACTACGA
>DASXRO010000233.1:0-1987 GCA_036506555.1 Gaiellaceae bacterium | reverse complement strand
TCGCGCTCGATGTCGTGCCGCGCGACCAGCTGGAGGCGAAGATCAAGGAGGTGCGCGGCGGGCAGCGCGTGACGTCCCAGGATCCCGAAGAGACATACCAGGCACTCGAGAAGTTCGGCCGCGACCTCAACGCGGCCGCCGAGGCCGGAAAGCTCGATCCCGTGATCGGCCGCGACGAGGAGATTCGCCGTGTGATCCAGGTTCTCTCGCGGCGGACGAAGAACAACCCGGTGCTGATCGGCGATCCGGGCGTGGGAAAGACGGCGATCGCCGAGGGTCTCGCCCAGCGGATCGTCGCCGGAGACGTGCCGGAGGGGCTCAAGGGCAAGCGCGTCTGGGCCCTCGACATCGGCGCGCTCGTCGCGGGCTCGAAGTACCGAGGCGAGTTCGAGGAGCGGCTGAAGGCCGTCCTCGCGGAGATCGCAGGCGCGGAGGGGCAGATCGTCCTCTTCATCGACGAGCTCCACACGATCGTCGGCGCCGGAGCGGCCGAGGGCGCCGTCAGCGCCGGGAATCTCCTGAAGCCGATGCTTGCCCGTGGCGAGCTGCGCGCGATCGGCGCGACGACGCTCGACGAGTACCGCAAGCACATCGAGAAGGACGCGGCGCTCGAGCGGCGCTTCCAGCCCATCTTCGTCGGCGAGCCGTCGGTCGCGGACACGATCGCCATCCTGCGCGGGCTCAAGGAGCGCTACGAAGCGCACCACGGCGTCCGCATCCGAGACTCTGCTCTCGTCGCCGCGGCGATTCTCTCCGACCGGTACATCTCGGACCGCCAGCTACCGGACAAGGCCATCGACCTCGTCGACGAGGCGGCTTCGAGGCTCCGCATGGAGATCGATTCGTCGCCGCTCGAGCTCGACGAGGCGGAGCGCCGTGTGCGCCAGCTGGAGATCGAGCTGGCCGCGATGGGCAAGGAGTCGAAAGAGGTGCGCGAGCCCGTCGAGCGTGAGCTCGCCAACGCCAAGGCGCAGCGAGACGAGCTCGCCGCGCGCTGGGCGAAGGAGAAGGAGGTCCTCGACCGGGTCAAGGACATCACCCAGAGGATCGACGAGCTCAACATGGAAGCCGAGCGCGCTGAGCGGCAGGGCGACCTTCAGCGCGTCGCAGAGATCCGCTACGGAGAGCTGCCGGCGCTCGAGCAAGAGCTCGCCGAGCGCGCAGGCACCGACTTCGAGCCGATGGTCAAAGAGGAGGTCGACGAGGACGACATCGCCGCTGTCGTCTCACGGTGGACGGGCGTCCCGGTCTCCCGACTCCTCGAGGGCGAGACCGAGAAGCTCATCCATATGGAGGAGCGGCTGCACCAGCGCGTCGTCGGCCAGGAGGAGGCTGTCGAAGCGGTCGCAAACGCCCTTCGTCGTGCGCGCACCGGCCTGCAGGATCCGAACCGGCCGATCGGCTCCTTCATCTTCCTTGGGCCGACCGGCGTGGGGAAGACCGAGCTCGCCCGCGCCCTCGCAGAGTTCATGTTCGACGACGAGCGGGCCATGGTCCGGATCGACATGTCCGAGTACCAGGAGCGCCACACCGTTTCCCGGCTCGTCGGCGCCCCCCCGGGGTACGTCGGCTACGAGGAAGGCGGCCAGCTGACGGAGGCCGTGCGCCGCCGGCCGTATTCCGTCGTCCTCCTCGACGAGATCGAGAAGGCTCACACGGAGGTCTTCGACATCCTCCTCCAGATCCTCGACGACGGCCGCCTCACGGACGGCCACGGCCGCACGGTCGACTTTCGCAACACCGTGATCATCATGACCTCGAACCTGCGCTCCGAAGAGGACCTGCGCGCCACGTTCCGGCCGGAGTTCCTGAACAGGATCGACGAGATTGTCGTCTTCCACCCGCTCTCGCGCGAGCATCTCTCCGAGATCGTCGGGCTCCAGCTCCACCGCCTGGAGGAGCGCCTCGCTGAGCGAGGTATCCGGATCGAGCTCACGGACGCGGCGAAGGAGTTCCTCGCAGAGGCCGGCTGGGATCCGACCTACGG
>DASXRO010000232.1:0-2559 GCA_036506555.1 Gaiellaceae bacterium | reverse complement strand
TCCGATCTTGTCCATCAGCGTCGTGATCGCGTCGGGGCTCGCGATCAGCGTGAAGAGGCCGACCGCCACGAGCAGGACCGACGGGATGGCGAGGAAGGAGTAGTAGGCGAGCGCGGCGGCCAGGTCGGTGATGCCGTCGGCGAGCGACTTCTTGGCGGCCCGGATGAGGATCGCCTTGTAGTCGCGCCAAGAGAGGTCGGTCAGACCGGGGTCGCTGAGCCTCGCCTCGCGGCGCTCGGGCTGTGGCCCTGGGCCGTTCTGCTCGTCCCGGACCTGGGGCTCGCGCGCCGGCTTCCGGTGCAGCAGCTTCACAGCGGTTCCCTACCCAGGCGCTATCGTTTTTCACCCGCGGGCGTGGCGGAACGGTAGACGCGGCGGGTTTAGGACCCGTTGGGCGAAAGCCCGTGGAGGTTCAAGTCCTCCCGCCCGCATGAGCAACGTCGCCCATGACATAACCTCCTTCTGGTGAGCGTCAGCTACGAGCTCGTCACGCGGAATCGCGCCGGCATGGAGCGCGCCCATGAGTTCGCGGCCGACGACGAGCTCAGTCCGGGCGACGTCGTCATCCTCGATGGGCGCCACTGGCTCATCGAGCGCGTCGAACAATCGGGGAACGGCGCGGCCCCCCGAGCGCTCGCGAAGCCGGCCCGCTACCGCCTTCGCCTGCGTCATCCGGACGGGCGCGAGGAGGTCGGAGCCTTTCGGCGTTCGCAGCCGGGAGCGCCGAGGCTTGGACATGCCTTCAGCACTGTTGAGGATGGTCAGCCGATCAGCTGGGAGGTCGTCGAGGAGGGGCTGGCCAGGGACGACCAAGGCGAGCCCTACCTCGAGCTCCTGGCGGAGCGCGACTACAGCGAGGTCGAGGAGCTTCCCGACCACGAGCTGGAGCACGCGCTGGCCGCAGAGGAAGAGAGCTTGCCCGAAGCGGCCGTCTCGACTCTCGCGCGAGCCGAGCAGGGAGGCCTCGCCGTCGAGCTGGCAGCCCTCGAGTCCGGCGAGGAGCCCGATTGGGCCGAGGCCGAGTCCTACATCGACTCTCTCGAGCTCGAAGAGATCGAGGACGACCTGCTCGAGCTCTGCGGCGTCCGGCCGGACCACGATCCCCGCGAGACGTGGCTCGGCACGGTGAAGGAGCGGCTGCGGTCCGATCTGGAGCTCTTTCGCGACGACATCGAGACCGACCACGACGAGATCGAGGAGTGGGACTTCCTCGGAGGACGCGTCTTCGCGTCCGTCGGCAGCGTGGAGGACGAGGCCGATTCGTTGCGCGGCCACGGCTGGATGTGCCGTCTCGTCGACAGCGGCGTTCTTGCGGCGGCGGGATTCGCACGAGTGAAAAGGGCCGAGCTCCAGGTCTGAGCCTCGTTTCGGAGTCGTTACGAACGCGTGCGGCCGCGGTTACCCCTCCGGACGACAATGCGCCCATGATCAAGCAGCTAACGCTCGCCCTCCCGCTCGCCCTCCTCGCGGCCGGCTGCGGCGGGACCGGCGCCCAGCAAGCGGGCCCGGTTCCGACCGCTCCGGCTTCCACGCAGCCCGCTCCGACCGTCGAGGCGACTGCTCCGACGACTACCGAGCCCACCGACAGCACCTCGACGGAGGCAGCCCCGACGTCGCCTCCCAAGGTCTGCCCGGTGCAGACGGGCGGCGAGGAAGGCGTCTACACGAACCTCACGCACATTCGCGTCGGCGCCCACAACGGCTTCGATCGCATCGTGTTCGAGTTCGAGGCGCCGAGCCCCGATCCGGGCGGAAAGGCCGGCATCCCGCACTTCGAGATCAAGTCCGTGAAGCCGCCCTTCTCCGAGGACCCGAGCGACAGGCCGATCGACGTCGCCGGGGACGCTTTCGCTCGCATCGTCTTCCAGGGAGCGACCGGCTACGACTTCGACGGGAACGCGACCTACACCGGCCCGCACCGCCTGACTCCCGGCTTCGGGACGCTCGCCCAGGCCGTCGAGGGTGGCGACTTCGAGGCGACCCTCACGTGGATCCTTGGCCTCAGCCGTCCGACGTGCTGGCAGATCCAGGAGCTGCACAACCCCGACCGGGTCGTCATCGACTTCCACCACGTCTGACCGCCGTCCGGCAGTAGCTCGAGGCCCTTCTGACACAATGGCCTCGAGTGAAGACAAAGGTCGAAGAGCTCCCGGAAAGCCGAGTACGCCTCGATGTCGAGGTGCCCGAGGCCGACCTCAAGCACGCGTTCGAGCACGCCGCATCTGACCTCGCGGCCTCGCTTCGCCTGCCCGGCTTTCGCAAGGGCAAGGCGCCGCTCCCGGTGGTCGTCGCGCGTGTCGGACGTGAGGCCGTCTGGCAGGAGGCGCTCAAGAGCCACCTCGATTCCTGGTTCTGGAGCGCGGCCGAGAATTCCGGCATCCGGCCGGTGGCGACGCCCGAGGTCGAGTTCGACGGACTTCCGGCGGACGACGGCCCCTTCAAGTTCTCCGCCACCGTCTCGGTCATGCCCAAGCCGAAGATCGCGGACTGGAAGGAGCTGGAAGTCCCCGGCGCCGAGGCCGAAGTTCCCGCAGAGCTCGTTGAGGCCGAGCTCGAGCG